>CAMDHB010000437.1 GCA_945897655.1 Pseudorhodobacter antarcticus | reverse complement strand
TGAGCTTCCGATCGTAACCGTCCGGTCTCGCTGCCCTGCCGCACAGAGAGTGGGTCGGATAGTGTCCGCTTTGGATAGCGGACACTATGGGGTTTTAGGTGGTTCGGCGTAAGCGGTCGCTGGGTACCACGGTTAGCTTAGCTTGACTTTGCGAAGTTCCACGGCAGCAGATCGTCAAGTTTGCTTTGCGGGTGTGCGCATTCCGACGCATCCGGCCGGTCGTTCCGACAACATCCGGTCAGTCATTCCGGGGTATCCGGTCACCTGAGGATCGTTGCCGCATAGGCATGGTTTTTGATGTCAGGCTCTTTGGCCCCCGTCAACGTTTTCGGCGGGGTTGCCGGACCTTCGCATCGAATGACCGTAAGCGGCGGCCCCAACCCATTGGATTGATGTGTTCCTGACGCGTTGCGAGCCTGCGAGAAGGTCTGCGCGAGCAGATGGAGGTTGGGCATGGCGGATGGTGGCGACGGATTTATGGGGCGGTGCGAGGTTGTCGAGCCGCGGCGGCGGGGCAAGCGGCGGTGGCCAGCTGAGGTCAAGGCGCGGATCGTCGCCGAAAGCCTTCAGCCGGGTGCGCGGGTCTGCGATGTGGCGGCGCGCTATGACATCCTGCCCCATCATCTGTCAGATTGGCGTCGCCATGCCCGGCAGGGTCGGCTGGCTCTGCCGGGTGACCTGATGGACGCGCTGAACACATCCCCAAACTCGGCGGTGACGGAACCCGCATTTGTGCCGCTGTCGATTTTGCCCGAGTCTCTGGATCAGCCCGTGCCTTCGACCGCCGTTGCCGCACAGGGTAGCTTCGGGGTGATGACGGTCGAGGTCGGACCCGATCTGCGCGTGCGCATTCCCGGTGATGTTGCGGTGGAACGTGCAGCGGCGCTGGTGCGTGCATTGCGTGGCGCGACATGATTGTCGCGGGTCAGCGGCTGCCGATCCTGATCGCGACACGGCCCGTGGATTTCCGGTGCGGACATAACGCTCTGGCGCTGATCGTGCAGACCGAGTTGAAGCTTGATCCGCATTCCGGGGTGACGGTGGTGTTCCGATCAAAACGTGGCGACCGGTTGAAGATTTTGGTTTGGGATGGGACCGGGCTCGTGCTGGTTTACAAGGTGCTTGAGTCTGGCAGCTTTGCCTGGCCGAAGGCGCAGGATGGCACGATGCGGCTGTCGCGGGCGCAATTCGAGGCTCTGTTCGAGGGGCTCGATTGGCGGCGGGTGGTGGCGCAGCGGGTGCTGGCACCAGCTGCGGCAGGATGACTCACCAGGCCGATTTTAGCATTGTTTTATTGGGGTTTTATCTCAGATCGGGTAGGCTGGCAGCATGTCGCAGCCCCTCGATCTCAGCCAGTTTCCGGACCTGCCGCCCGAGGTGGTGACGGCGATTTCTGCGCTGCAGTTCGAGCTTTCGGTCGAGCGCGCGGCGCGCCAGCATGAGCAGGCGGTGGTGGCCGAGAAGGAGGTCTTCATCACCGAGCTGAAGGCATTGATCGAGAAGCTGGAAGGCCAGGTTCAGGATTACCGGCGCACCAAGTTCGGGCCGAAATCCGAGAAGCTGGACCCGGCGCAACTGGAACTGGCGCTGGAAGATCTGGAAACCGCCATCGCCGAGACGCAGGCACAGATCGCCGCTGTCGAGGACAGGATCGCGGCCAGCGCGAGTGATCCCGAAAAGGTCACCCGTCGAGCGCCGCGCAAGGCACGTGCCCTGCCGGAAGGCCTGCCGCGCGTCGAGCAGGTGATCGAGCCCGACAGCGTCGTCTGCCCTTGCGGCTGTGGCAACATGGTCCGGATCGGTGAAGACCGGACCGAGCGGCTGGACTACATCCCTGCGCGCTACCAGGTGATCGTTACGGTCCGCCCGAAATATGCCTGCCCCAAAGGTCGGACCGGGGTGGTGCAAGCCAAGGCACCGGCGCATCTCTTGGAGGGCAGTTGGCCGACCGAGGCGCTTCTGGCCCAGATCGCGGTGTCCAAACATTCCGAGCACATGCCGCTCAACCGGCAGGCCGTGGTGATGGCGCGTCACGGGGTGCCGATCGACCGCTCGGTGCTGGCCGACTGGATGGGCCGGACGGGTGCCCTGATCGCCCCCGTGGTCGATCACATGGCCAGGCGGCTGATGGCCGACAGCACCCGGCTCTACGTCGATGAAACGACCGCCCCGGTGCTGGACCCGGGGCGCGGCAAGACGAAGACCGGCTATCTCTGGGCTGTCTTGCGAGACGACCGAGGCTGGGGCGGCACGGCCCCGCCCGGTGTGGTGTTCCATTACCGGCCCGGGCGCAAAGGCGAATATGCCGCCGAAATCCTCCAGGGATTCAACGGCACGATCCAGGTCGATGCCTATGGCGGCTACTCTCATCTGGCGACGCCCAAGCGCACGGGCGGCGATCCGCTGCAGCTGGCTTTCTGCTGGGCACACGGCCGCAGAAAGCTGATCAAAGCCAAGCCCCAGAAGGGCTCGCCTATCGTGGACGAGGCGCTGTTGCGCATCGCTGCCCTCTACAAGATCGAGGATGCCATCCGGGGGGCAAACCCGGATCATCGCAGGGCTGTCCGGCAGGAGCTGTCCTGCCCGCTGGTGGACGTGTTCTTCGCCTGGCTGAAAGCACAGGCTGCGCGCGTCTCGCGCAAATCCGACCTCGGCGAAGCCATGGCCTATATGCTCAAACGCCAGGACGGCTTCCGTCTGTTCCTTGACGATGGCCGCGTCGACATCGACTCCAACCTCGTCGAAAACGCCATCCGTAGCCCCGCCATGAACCGCCGCAACGCGCTCTTTGCGGGGCATGACGAGGGCGGCCGGAACTGGGCCCGCTTCGCCAGCCTGATCGGCACATGCAAGATGAACGGCGTCGAACCCTATGCCTATCTGCGCGATCTGTTCACGAAACTGGCCATCGGCCACCTCGCCCGCGACATCGACGCCCTGATGCCATGGGCCTAGCCCAAGCTCACGTTGCGGACATCGCATCCTGCGACAGTGGCACGCAACCTGCGGTGGGAGTGGCCA
>CAMDHB010000436.1 GCA_945897655.1 Pseudorhodobacter antarcticus | reverse complement strand
GGTGCGCGGCGCAACACAGCGGCGTCAATGCGGGGACAGCCCCAGCCCGTGACCAGAACGGTGATATCGGACAAAATCGCCGTGGCGCGGGCATCATCGAAAGACTGCAAGGGTTCCGCATCCACAACCTCGCACACGGCATATATGCGGCGCAGATGTTCTTCGGCAAACACGTCGCGCGCCAGTGCCGGGCGAGAGGCAAAGGCCAGCTTTGGGCGCGCCAATGCTGCGGCAACTGAGGTGATTGCAGCCATGAACCTGTCTCCGTTTCGTCATGCAATCCTGTGTTTCGCTATCGCATGCGCCCCGCAAAACGGCAAGAACAAATTGCAAGTTTGCTATTATATCGCAATTTGCGCAATCGTACCCCCCGCGACGGCCGAAACACCGCATTCGGCCTGAACCGCCCCGGCAGCGGGGTCCGAAAGGCGGCGCAGCATCAGGGCAATGGCCTGCGCGCCAATCGCCTGACAATCAACCCGCACCGTGCTGAGCCTGGGCGACATCATCGAGGCTGCGGGCAAATCGTCAAAGCCGACGACGGAAATATCCTGCGGGACACGAAAGCCCTCCGCCTCCAGAGCGTGGATAAGCCGGATCGCGGCAAGGTCATGGACGCAATAAACCCCTGTCCAATCCGTAAGTTGCGCCTTCCTGCGCTGAACAATCTCTTGCATGAAGGCTTCGGCCGCCTCGGGCGCATCGACCACGATCCCGCGCGCGCCTTCTGTCGCCGCAATCGCCGACTGAAAGCCCAGATGCCGTTGAAAGGTCGTCGGGCGCAGATGGTCGCGCACATGCAACAGTGACCGATGACCTGCCCCGATCAGCATGTTGGTGGCCAGGGCACCGCCGTAAAAGTTGTTCGGGCCGACGCAGTCAAACCGCATTTCGGGGTCAAAGGTGTTGACCAGCACCACCCGATCTTGCGCGACCAGACGTGCAGCGATTTCAGGCGAGGGGTCGATTCCCACCAGCATGGTCCCTGCAGCGGTCGAGTCTTCGGCGTCTCGGTCAAAGCGTCTGGGGTCCAGGACCCGGTCCTGAATCAGGCGAATCTCCAGAATCAGGCCCGCTGTCATGGCCGCGACGTTCAGCCCCTCGACTATGGCATTGTAGAAGGGTACCAAACCCCCCGTCACGGCATTGCCCGTGACATAGGTCCGGATGACCCGGGCCGCCTGCCCCGCATCGCCGCGGGGTTTGTAGCCAAGCTCTTGCGCCAGCTTGGTAATTCTGGACCGCACATCCTCGCTGATGCCCGGCTGGTTTGACAGCGCCCGCGAGACCGTGCTGACAGATACCCCTGCGGCGCGGGCCACGTCCATTTGATTTGCGGTACGCTCCATGGGTTCCCTGTCATCCTTGTTGCCTTGCGCGTCAGGGGACCGCACGGCCCCCGCGACAAACACTCGCACCTTCCGCCAACATTCGCAACATTACGCAAATTGCGCAAATTGCAAATTGCGTGTTGACTCAGAAATTTGCGTGTGCTGAATTGCGTTCGTCCGGCTAGGGACATGTCTTGACAGCGGCGCGTGGCGCCCCGGCGGGAACATGGACGAATGATCCGGCCATGCGGCACGGCGCCGCGCAACAGAACCGTTCCGGCGGCCAATGCCGGGATCGCTCATGGGAGGACGACCAAAATGGCAGACAAGAAGAATGCGCAGCCAGTTACCTTCGGCTTTGGCCGGCGCGATTTCCTGCGGGGGGCAGCGGCAGCGGCGACCCTGCCGATGATGGCAGGCCTGCCGAGAATGGCAGCGGCCCAGGATGCGGTGGAACTGCTGGTCTGGGCCTGGACCCCGGACACGGCGGTTCAGGCCGAGATGTTCATGAAGAAATTCCCCAACATCAAGGTCAAGATCGAGAACCAGGGCGGCGGCAAGCCGCATTACGACAAGCTGCGCAATGCCATTCAGGCCGGCTCTGGCCTGCCCGACGTGGCGCAGATGGAGTTCAACTCGATCCCCAGCTTCCGCGCGCTTCAGGCACTGGCGGACATGGGCCCCTACGGCGCCAATGACGTCAAGGACAAGTTCATCGATTGGACCTGGGCTGCGGGCAGCGACGGCGATGCGGTCTATTCGATCCCGTGGGATTCGGGTCCGATGGGGTCGATCTACCGCGATGACATCTACGCAGCCAACGGCCTGACCCCGGCCAAGACCTGGGGCGAGTTCGCCGAAAGCGCCTTGAAACTGGCCACTGACAAACCCGGCACGTTCCTGACCAACTTTGTCGGTGCATCGGATGCGGGTTGGCTGGGCAGCCAGTTTTGGCAGATCGGCGCCCGTCCCTTCCATGTGAACGGCGAGGAAATCCACATCGAGATCAACAGCCAGAAGGCCAAGGATCTGATGAACTACTGGCAAAAGCTGATCGACGCCAAGGCGGTGGACACCACCCCGGGCTGGACGACCGAATGGTTCGCCGGGATGGACGAGGGCAAGTACGCAACCTGGATCGCGGCGGCCTGGAGCCCGATTGTCATGCAGCAGTCGATGAAGAAAAGCTTCGGCCTGTGGCGTGCGGCCCCGATGCCGGTGTGGGAGGCGGGCAAGAACGTCACCTCGAACTGGGGTGGGTCAACCTTCTCGGCCTTCACCACCTCGCAGCATCTGGCGGAAGCCACGCAATTTGCGGTGTTCATGGGATCGGACCCCGAGGCGGCGCGGCTGTGGAACACCAAGCAGTTCCTGTTCCCGGTGCTGAAGGAACTGGCGTCGGATGCCGCCCTGATGGGCAACCCCTTTGCCTTCTACGGCGATCAGCCGGTGAACCAGGTCTTTGCGGAATCGCTGAGCCAGGTGGACCCGACCTTCGAGTTTGCCCCCTTCCAGGACTATGCCGACCAGATCCTGACCGACGCGCTGGCCAAGGCTGTTGGCGGCGAAGGCACGATGGCCGATGCGCTGGACGGCGTGCAGGACGCCGTGGTCGCCTATGCCAAGGATCAGGGCTTTACCGTGATCTGATCCAGACCGGGCGCCCTTGTCCAAGGGCGCCCGACCATTCAACGCAGCACGA
>CAMDHB010000435.1 GCA_945897655.1 Pseudorhodobacter antarcticus | reverse complement strand
CCGGATCAATCCGTAAGAAGGCCAAAGCCGCCTTGTCGCCAAACAGGTCAGACGCCACGGCCGCGCGCTCTGCCTGCGGCACATAGCGAACCAAGGCCTCCTGGATCGCAATCAACCGCTCATCCAGTGGCAGGTTTTGCAAGTAGCCCGCCGACAGGTTCAGCCGGTCCAGCGCTTTGACGGCAGCCCCTGATCCAGTTGCCGCTTCGGACAGCCGACCGGTCAGCTTGCGGGTGGCAGTTTCGATCTCGCCCATCCAGACGCCCGCCAATTCGCCCGCCCAGGTCAGCACCTGCAGACTTTCCACGGTTGTATTCAGCGAAGCCGCCAAATCGACCTGCGCGCCGATGGTTTGCAACCCTGACCGCACCATCGCCACACCGGCTGCGGCGGCAGCCGCCGTCATCGCAGCGAAAGCAATGCCGGCCTTGGTTGCAAAACTCGCCAGCCGCGCATTGGCCGTGGTCATCTCGGCCGATAGACGGCCGAAGCCTTTGCTTCCCGCCTCGCCGATGCCTTCAAGCTCGGCGCAGACCTGTCGCCCGCCGACTGCCGCAAGCCGGACAGAAATGCGCTTTTCAGACATGGGCTGCCCCTTGAATTCGAGATGAAGTTTTCTTACGTCTCGTCTATCGATAAAGAATAGGTACAAATATGTCCGATACCGCCACGCTTTCTTCGAAGTTCCAGATCTCTATTCCCAAGGCGATCCGCAGCGCCCAGCATTGGGAAGCTGGTTTGATCTTTGCCTTTATCCCCAAAGGCACGGGGGTCTTACTGGTGCCTGTTCCCAAACGTGATGCCTTGAACGGCTTGGCGCGTGGCGCATCTGCCGTCGACTATCGCGACCGGGCGGACCGCTTTTGATGGTTCTTGTCGACACCTCCGCCTGGATCGAATGGCTTCTCGGCTCGCCCACCGGAGACCAGCTGGCCCAACATCTGCCCGAGCAGTCTGACTGGCTGGTGCCCACGATGGTCCAATTGGAACTTGCAAAATGGCTGACCCGAGAGGTCGGTGAAGACAAAGCTGACCAGGTCATCGCCTTCACCCAAGTTTGTCAAGTTGTACCACTGGACACAGAAATCGCCCTTGTGGCGGCCGAGGCTTGCCGTGCCCACAAGCTGGCAACGGCCGATGCCATCGTCTTTGCGACAGCCCGCGCCAAGGGGGCACTTCTTCTGACCTGCGACAAGCATTTCGAGCGCCTACCCGGCGTCACGCTCATAGAAAAGATCAAGATCTGACGGCCTAGAGCCAAAGCAGTTTCAGGAGGACAAAGTGAGCAACGCCTTCAAGAGTGTCGAGCAAGGCCTCAAGGGGGCGCTTTTGCATGCCAAGGGTGAAGGTACGAGTTTGGTCATCCAGGTTGAGCTGTCAGAGAAAGATGTGCCCAAGACTGGCACGCGCGCGGCGGACGAAGATGTGCGCAAGCCAGTGACCAAGTCGAAAGCCTCAAAAAGTAGGACTTAGGTCCCCCATCTGTTCATTCACCTTGCGCACCATCACTGCCTCGATCTCGGGCAGCAGTTCTGCTGCAATCAGGGTGTTGATCCCAAGGGCCTGCGCCATTGCCAGCGCCGCCCCCATGTCCCAGCCGAGCACTGCACCTGGGGCCACGCGAAGCTGACCACCAAGCCGACCGACCAAATCCCAAACCTGCCAACCCTCGACGCTGAGCGGCTGGTTTAGTCTTGCCGGACAGTCGGGGCAGCGCCCTGAGCAGGCGGCGCAATAGCCCTCGCCCCCGCCGAAGGACCATTCGGCAAGGGCGCGGAGACGTTTTTTTCGCCGTCCAGGATCAGACCCTTGGCGACATAAAGCGTCTGAAACGCCTCGAAGACCGGCCAGATGTTCAAAAGGGCATCAATGCCCTCGGGCGAGACCGGCAGGGCATTGCCTTTTTCATCGCCGACCCCTTCCCAATCCAGCACGGCGCGGCGAGCCACAGCCTTTGCCATGGCAAGCGCCAGTCCCTCGCGGGATGTATCCTCCTGTAGAGCCTCGATTGCAGGATCCGCGCGGGCCGAGACCATCAGGGCTGTCGTGAGGGGGGCGACCTGCACCCGTAAGTCCGGTGCGAGGGTCAGCCAATCTGGTGCAGAGGTCATGTTCAGTCTGATCATGGTTCAATATCCCACAACAGTGTTGACGAGGACGGCGGTGCACAGGCGCGCGGGACTTGCAGCCTTTGCGGCTTGCCAATCAAACGTGGCCTGAATGCCCTGCGGGCCAGGGATCTCGATCCGCGGGCGCGGTAGGTACACGGCATGGGCGGTGAAGGTAAAGCTGGCACTAGCCCCGAGGCTCCAGGAGAAGACCAACTCGCAAGGGGATCCATCCAAGGCTTGGGTGATCAAGGTTGTGTCGGCAAAACGCACCTCCATCCGACCGGTCAGCGCGGCCATACCGGGGTCTGCACCCTCGATCCGCCCATCGCTGCGGATGGTTTCGATCCGGTCGAGCCCGTTGGAATAGGTCACTTCGGCGGAGATGATATTGCCAAGGGCAGCGCTATTTCGGGTGATCGATCCGTTGAAGTGACCGAACCTTTGCAATGCCAGCGCCGTGGTCGTGCCCGCCGCAGTGGCCACGGCCAAGGTCTCGCCTTGAGCGACCAATCTTGCCGTGGCAGTCAATAGCCCCGAGCGCCCCATCTGCCAGGACAGCTGATCGCACACACAGCCGGTATACATCGCATAGCGCGGCACTTCGGGCATCGCCGTCTCGATGGCCATGCTCGGCAGCGTCCAGTTGCCGGACTGGAAAGTGTGAGTTTTCGACGTGGTGCCCGAGGTGGTGGGCGCCCCGAAGGTCGCCTTGAGCCACAATCCAAGATTTTCGACGTCGATTGGCACCACGACATCGCCGTCGGCGGTGACCGCATCCTTGATCGGGGCCAGCGGATCACGACCCTGGCCCAAAAGTTCCGAGGCGATCAAGGGTTGCTCGGACCCCAGCGTCGTGCTGGCGAATGGCACTGTCCTAAACCCCGTGGTCGGGGCGGTGCCATAGACGGTTTCAAAGGCAAGCGC
>CAMDHB010000434.1 GCA_945897655.1 Pseudorhodobacter antarcticus | reverse complement strand
ATTGGGACACCGCCGACAAGGGCCGCCGCCTCGACCATATCTGGGCCACGCCCGACATCATCAATGCCAGCCATTCCAGCCGCATCCTGCGCCCGACCCGGGGCTGGGAACAACCCAGCGACCACGTGCCGGTTCTCGCGACCTTCGATCTGTAGGCCCGGTGTCGCCGTGATGACCTCGCCGGTCTTTTTCGTGATATCGAAACTCGTAGGCCTTTTGATCCTGGTCGAGACCTGGTTGATCGCGTTGCTTGTCCTGTCCCTCGTCGCCCGCTGGCGCGGTTGGTTCAGGCTGGCTAACGGGGCGCAGGCGGCCGTGCTGGCGGCCTTGTTGGCCCTGACCGCCCTGCCGGTGGGGGACTGGGTGCTGGACCCGCTGGAATCGCGCTATCCGGTCAATCCACCGCTGAACGCCCCGCCAGACGGGATCGTCGTTCTGGGTGGCGCGGTGGAAAGCCTAAAGTGGCGGGCCACCGGGCAGGTCCATCTGAACGATCACGCCGAACGGGTGACCGAAGCTGCCATCTTGGCCCTGCGCTTCCCCAAGGCACGGATTGTTCTGTCAGGCGGTGCGGCTACCCTGCGTCCCATCGGCGGCGCCCTGCCGTCCGAAGCCACCGCCATGGCCGCCTTTCTGACCCAGATCGGCGTGGACCCATCACGCCTGCTGACCGAGGATCAATCGCGCAACACCGCAGGCAACGCCGAATTGTCCCTTGCTCTGGCCCGACCCAAACCGGGCGAGCATTGGCTTTTGGTCACCAGCGCCTCTCACATGCCCCGGTCCATGGCCGCCTTTCAACGCGCCGGCTGGACAGGGATGACCGCCTGGCCCGTCGATTTTTCCAGTCCACCCGGTGGGCACGGCTGGACCTGGGATCTGGCGCAAAACCTCGGCTTTGTGAACCGGGCGGTCAAGGAATATGTGGGCATCGTCAGTTATGCCCTCGCCGCGCGGCTCTAGCGGGCACCAAGGCGCATGTGAACTGACACCTAATCCTGCACAAAGCCGGTAATGTCCGGGAACAGGTGGGAAGGGCCGAAAAAAGGCCGGAAAACAGGGGTTTAGGGCGGGGGCTGTGGTGGGGCTTCAAGGGTCGGGTGAAATGGCACAAGGGCTGAAAAAGGCGTGAAAATGCGCTGGGGGGCGGTTGGGGGCCGTGGGGCAGTGTGGCTGGGTGAGAGTGGCCTTGGGGTGTTTAAACAGGCGTTTTAATTGGGTTTTGTGAGTGGCCGTGGATGAAGGTGGGTCATCTGCAGGCCGAAGTGGGCCGTCCGAACATGCAAATCGGGATGCATGTTCGATGCGCCAGTTGCTAGTTCGCTGTAAGGCATTGATAAGGCGCATAAAGAGGGTGTTGGGCGGCTGGTCGAAAGAGACCGCGAACATGCAACGGATTCTGGGGATAGCAGCCCTATTTGGGTGCAAAACAGGCCGAAATCGGGTGGCGAAGTCAAAGATTGGACAGGGCAAGATCCGGTTGCCAAGGCGGCCGAGAGCGGCTCTAGTCTCGGGGTCATTTACAGAGGGAGATATCGCATGACGTTGATCAGATTGACCGCCGGAGCCTGCTTTGTTTTGGCCGCCTTGGCATTTGTGCTTGCCATGGTCGCGGAGTTTCCGCCGGTTCTGGCCGCGGTCCCGGCGCTGGCTTTGGCGGGGGTTGGGCTATTGGGCCTGAACCGGGTCATCGAGCTGCTGACCGAGATCAAGAACGAGATCAGCGAAGAAAGATACGGCATCAAGAAGGTCTGAATTCAGCGCCAGACATGGCCTGACCAGACGACCTGGCCGAGGATGTTGAGCGTATGAAAATTAGACTCTCCGATGACTTCGGGGGGCACGTCCTTGTTGTCTGAATACAGGATCAGCAGGCGTTCCTTGACCAGCCGCTCGAGGCGTTTCACTCGGGCTTGATCGTCCTGGATGAAAGCGAAGATCGGCAGGTGGGGCGGTTTGCGGCTGGGTGTGCGATTTGGCACGTCCACCTTGGTTTTGTCGATCATGACCACGTCGCCGGACTGAATGCCTGGGGCCATGCTGTCGCCTGTGATCCGGGCCATGAGGGCGTTTTCGGGCTTCACGCTGATCTTGCGCAGCCAGTCCTGGCGAAAGGCCATGTGGTCGATAATGGCCACGCCATCGTTCAGCTGGCCCGGCCCGGCGGAGAGTTTGGCATCGTGCAAAGGGATGCGGGCGTAGTCGGAGCCCTCGACCGTGACGTGTTCTACACGACGTTGCTTCAGCCCGTCTCTTGGCGGGCCGAGGTACAGTTCCAGGCCGAGTGCTTTGGCCATTGCAGCCACGCGATCAAAGGCCGGTGATGACCCCTTCTTCAGGCTTTGGATGGCCGTATTGTCAGACTTGCCAAAGGCTTTTTGCCCTAGCTCAGTCTGCGTCATATCCAGTTCCCTCATGCGGGACTCGAATAGGCTTAGAAGCTCCACAGCGTTTTCCATTATGGAAAATTACATAGAAATGCCTGACTGCACAAGCTGACCAAAAGGATAGAAAGCGGGTCCAAAATTTATGGAAATTCACATTGACAAATATGTGCAAATTTCCATAATGCGGGTATGGAACCGAAACACCTCTCCGAACTTGCAGGGCTTTACGCTGACCACATTGGTCGCGGCCTGTTCACGGTTGCCGCCCGCGTGGGCGTGCACAGCCGGACCTTCACGCAGCTGCGGGACGGCAAGGGCTGTCACGTGGGTACCTATCATCAGGCGTTGACCTGGTTTGCGGCGAACTGGCCCACCGACCTTGAATGGCCGCGCCATATCCCTCGCCCCCCCAAAGCCAAGAAGGAGGCTGCGTGATGTGCGGCGACCTTCACACCCATTCCCGTTCCACCTCCTCCCGGAGCGGGATGTCTGCCGGACGGCGCGGGGGTTGCATCCTCCCCGATGCCCCGCGTCGTCCGGTGCTTTTCACGCCCATCAGAAAGGGGTTTTGAATGGACCGTTTCAACAAATCGGATGTCGTCAACCGCGTGGTCGAGGCCCGGCCCAACACGATGACCAAGGCGGAGACCGGCATCGTGCTG
>CAMDHB010000433.1 GCA_945897655.1 Pseudorhodobacter antarcticus | reverse complement strand
CGCCCGATTGCATCACCGTGGCACCCCTGGATGCCTGACCGAACGCTGGGCGCGCAACCGCAGCGCGCGACCCTGCACGGGGAGGGGGGGACGAGCAGCCCCCTCCCCAAACTAGGCCAGATGGGTGCGGAAGCTTTGGATGACCTTGGCATAGACATCGCGCTTGAAGGGCACGATGGCGGCCAGCATTTCATCCGCGGTGATCCAGCGCCAGGCGGCGAACTCGGGATGTTCCTTGGCGATGTCCACCTCGGCATCGTCGCCGTCAAAGCGGAACAGGAACCACTTCTGCCGCTGCCCGCGATATTTGCCACCCCAAACTTTGCCCAAAAGCTCGGGCGGCAGGTCATAGGTCAGCCAGTGGTGGGTTTTGGCCAGGAACTTTACGCGATCAGCCGTGATCCCGGTTTCTTCCCACAACTCGCGCAGGGCCGCCGCACGGGGTTTTTCGCCCTCGTCGATGCCACCCTGCGGCATCTGCCAGGCGTCTGCCGTGCTGTCCAGCCGCCGGCCTGCCCAAATCAACCCGGCAGGGTTGATCAGGGTCACGCCGACGCAGGGGCGGTAAGGCAGGTCGGTCATGGCGCCTTTGCCACGGCCGACAGTCCGCGCAGAATATCGACAGCATAGGCAAGCTGGTAATCGTCGTCGCGCAGCTTGGCTGCCTCTTCGGTGCGGGCGCGGTCGGCGTCCAGTTGCTTGCGCTCTTCCTCGGTCATGGAATCGTTGGACAGAACGCCGGGCAAGCTCGCCTCGGTGCGCTGGTTGTCCTGGGCGGCTGCCTCATCCGCTGCGGCCTTTTCGGGGTCGAAGGGCGGCTGGTTCACCACGATATCGGGCATCACGCCCAGCGCCTGAATGGACCGGCCCGAGGGGGTGTAGTACCGCGCCGTGGTCAGCCGCATCGCCCCATCGCCACGCACCGGGATGATGGTCTGCACAGAGCCTTTGCCAAAGCTCTTGGTCCCCACCACAATCGCGCGGCGGTGATCCTGCAACGCCCCCGCCACGATTTCCGAAGCTGAGGCCGAGCCGCCGTTGATCAGCACGACCACCGGCTTGCCGCCAGCCAGATCGCCGGGTTGCGAATTGAAGCGTTCGTTGTCTTGCGGGTTGCGCCCCCGGGTCGAGACAATCTCGCCTTCTTCCAGGAAGGCATCCGACACGTCGATGGCTTGGGTCAACAGCCCGCCGGGGTTGTTGCGCAGGTCCAGCACGAAGCCGTTCACCTTGTCCGCGCCGCCAGCCTCCTCTACGGCCTTTTTCAATTCGGCCTGCAGGCCAGAATAGGTTTGGTCAGAGAAAGAGGATATGCGCAGCACGACCGTATCGCCCACAAGGCGGCCCTTTACGGCAGCAACCTTGATCGTCTCGCGGATGATGGACACATCGAAGGGGTCGGCAACGCCTTCGCGCACCACGGTGATCACCACTTCGGATCCGATCGGCCCGCGCATCAGATCAACCGCAGCATCCATCGTCAGGCCCAGCACCGTCACGCCGTCCACCTGAGTGATGAAGTCACCGGTCTGGATGCCTGCCTTGTCAGCCGGGGTGCCATCAATCGGGGTGACGACTTTGACATAGCCGTCTTCTTGCGTCACCTCGATGCCAAGGCCGCCAAATTCGCCCCGGGTCTGCACCTGCATATCGGCAAAGTCCTGGGCGTTCATATAGCTGGAATGCGGGTCAAGCGAGGTCAGCATGCCATTGATGGCCGCCTCCATCAGCTTGCCGTTGTCGGGCTCTTCGACATACTGGCCGCGGATGCGTTCGAACACGTCGCCGAACAGGTCAAGTTGTTCATAGACAGACGAGGTTTTGCCCGCCGTCTGCGCGATCAGCGGACCGGCCAGTTGCGTGGTGATCAGCGCCCCGGCGACAATTCCGCCGACAGCGGCCATCAAGATCTTGTTCATGCGTCACTCATTCCTCGTTTGGCGCGAACCAGTCCAGCGGATTGACGGGTTCGGCCTTTTGCCTGATTTCCAAGTAAAGCGTTTCTGTCGCCTCAGCGCCACTGCCTTCTGCACCGCCCGATAGAATGTCGGCCCCATTCAGCGCCGCCCCCCCCATCAGACCCAAGGGCTGGCCCGCCGCAATAACATCGCCCACATCGCCGTAAACCGTTTCTAGTCCTGACAGGATCAATAGATAGCCCCCACCCGGTTCCAGGATCATCACATTTCCGTAGTCCAGCAGCGGGCCACGGTAACGCAGGGTGGCGGCCCAGGGTGCGGTGACCAATGCGAGGGCGCGCGTGGCCAGCGTGACGCCGGGCCGGGTGACGCCGCGTGCATCGGTTTCGCCGGGCCGCAGCAGGATGTTGCCCAACGCAGGCCAAGGCAATTTGCCCTGCGCCTCGGCAAAGCCTTGCACCGTGCTTTCCTGAGGTGAGAGGCCCGAGGAAAAGGCATCCAGCGTGTCGGCACTTTCCAGCAGGGTGCGCAGCGCCTCGGGGTCCTCGGTGAACCGTTTGGGCAGATCGGTGCGGTCGGAGATCGCCTTGCTCAGCGCCGCCCGCGCCTCTTGCGCCGCCTCAAGCCCGCCACCCAGGGTTTCCCCGGCCGATTTCTGCAATGACCGCAGGTCGGCCAGTTCTTGCAGGTCGTGGCGCAGGGCCTCGGCCTCGCGTTGCAGGGCGGGGGTCACGTCTGCCAGCATCATGCCGGACCGCGCCGTGCCCAAGGCTCCGCCGGGGTGCAGCAGCAGCAAGGGGCCCTGATCCGCATCCAGCGAACTGAGCACCCCCAGCAGTTGCGCCAGACTTTCACGCTTCAGTTCAAACTCCAGCGTCAGGGTGGCTTGCCGCAGTTCAGCCTGCCGCAGCGCCTCGCGCAGCGCCGCAAGTCCTGCCTCATAGGCCTTGATCGTGCCGGTCAGGGCGGCGACCCGGTCCTTTGCCCCCTCCGCCTCGTCCAGCGCCTGAACCGAGGCTTGCAAGGCCGCCGAAGCCTTGGCTGCTGCCTGCGCCACATCGCCGGTCACTTCTTGCGCAAAGGCGGGAAGGGCAAACAGACCGGCAAACACCACCCCCAGAATGGCAGATGCCCTAGCATCT
>CAMDHB010000432.1 GCA_945897655.1 Pseudorhodobacter antarcticus | reverse complement strand
TCGCCTTCAACGCGCTGGGCGATGGCCTGCGCGATGCCATTGACCCCTATTGAGGCTGAAATGATGACCACAGATATCGTCATGGACGCCCGCAACATCGGGGTGTCCTTCAAGGTGGACGGCGGCATGATCGAGGCGGTGCGTGATGTATCGTTCCGTCTGCACAAGGGCCAGACCATTGCGTTGGTCGGGGAAAGCGGTTCGGGCAAGTCGGTGACGGCGCGGGCGGTGATGCGGCTGTTGTCCAAGCGCGCCTCGGTGTCGGACAAGACGGAAATCCTGTATGGTGACAAGGACATGGCCCGCCTGTCCGATGCCGAGATGCGGCGTCTGCGCGGCAACCGGCTGACCATGATCTTTCAGGAACCGATGAGCAGTTTGAACCCGGTTTACACTGTGGGCGCGCAAATTGCCGAAATCCTGCGGATCCATCAGAAGATGACCAAGGCCCAGGCGGCGGCCAAGGTGGTGGAACTGCTGCGTGAGGTGCAGATCCCCGAGCCCGAGAGCCGTGTGAACCAGTATCCGCACCAACTGTCCGGCGGGCAGCGGCAGCGTGTCATGATCGCTATGGCCCTGGCCAACAACCCTGACATCCTGATCGCGGATGAGCCCACCACCGCGCTGGACGTCACGGTTCAGGCCGAGATTTTGAACCTGATCAAGGAGTTGAAGGTCAAGACCGGCATGGCCGTGATCCTGATCACCCATGACTTGACGGTCGTGCGGCAGTTTGCCGATTATGTCTACGTCATGCAGCACGGTCTGGTGCGCGAAGAGGGGCCGTCAGAGGCGTTGTTCACCAACCCGCAGCATCCCTATACCAAGCGGCTACTGGGGTCAGAACCCAAAGGGCAAGCCAACGCGTTGGAGGTCAAGGACGAAACCGTTCTGGAAGGCACCGATGTGCGCGTCACCTACAAACTGCGCAAGGGTGGGGCGTTCCGGGGCACCTATCATGATCTGCAGGCCGTGGATGGCTTGAGCCTGGCCTTGAAGCGGGGCGAAACGCTGGGCTTGGTGGGCGAAAGCGGATCGGGCAAGACCACGTTCGGCCAGGCGCTGTTGCGGTTGAACACGCTGACGGCGGGGCAGGTGACCTTTCTGGGCCAGCGGATCGAAAAGCATGACCGGGCGCAGATGAAGCCTTACCGGAGCCGGATGCAGATTGTGTTTCAGGACCCCTTTGCCAGCCTGAACCCCCGGATGTCTGTGCGTCAGATCATTGAAGAGGGGCTGATCGTCAACGGGATCGGCAAGGGCAGCGCAGACCGGATGGAACGGGTCAAGCAGGCCTTGCGTGATGCGGGCATGCCCGACAACATCCTGTCGCGTTTCCCGCATGAGTTTTCGGGCGGGCAGCGGCAACGTCTGGCGATTGCCCGTGCGATTGCGCTGGAGCCTGAATTCATCCTGCTGGATGAGCCGACCTCTGCCCTTGACCTGTCGGTTCAGGCGCAAATCATTGACCTGTTGCGCCAATTGCAGCGCGACAAGGGGCTAAGCTATCTGTTCATCAGCCATGATCTGAAGGTGGTGCGCGCGCTGTGCCACCGCGTCATCGTCATGCAGAACGGCAAGATTGTCGAACAGGGTCCGGTCGCGCAAGTGCTGGAACACCCCACGACCGACTATACCAAGCGCCTTGTCCGCGCTGCCTTTGAAATTGCAACCTGAGGTCTGAAATGTCAAAACCCATCGTCACCTTCATCGGCGCAGGCTCGGCCGTGTTCGCCAAGAACATCGCCGGCGATATCCTGAGCCGTCCCGCGCTGGCCCATGCCGAAATCAGGCTGATGGACATCAATCCGCAGCGGCTGGAAGAATCCGAAATCATCATCGGCAAGCTGAACCAGACGCTGGGCGGCAAGGCCACGGTGAAAACCTATACCGACCAGCGCCGGGCGTTGACCGGGGCGGATTTTGTGGTCTGCTGTTTCCAGGTGGGCGGTTATGACCCCTGCACGATCACCGATTTCGAGGTGCCGAAAAAGTTTGGCCTGCGCCAGACGATTGCCGACACTTTGGGGATTGGCGGCATCATGCGCGGCATCCGGACGGTGCCGGTGCTGTGGAGCATCTGCGAGGACATCATGCAGGTCGCCCCCGACGCGATCATGATGCAGTATGTGAACCCGATGGCCATCAACACATGGTCGATTGCGGCGAAGTATCCGAAAATCCGTCAGGTGGGTCTGTGCCACTCGGTCCAAGGCACGGCGTACGAACTTGCGCGAGATCTGGACATTCCGGTCGAGGAAATCCGCTATATCGCCGCCGGCATCAACCACATGGCGTTTTACAAGACGTTTGAACACCGCCAGCCCGATGGGTCCTACAAGAACCTGTATCCCGATCTGGTGAAGGGCTACCGCGAGGGGCGTTTCCCGAAGCCGTCGCACTGGAACCCGCGCTGCCCGAACAAGGTGCGGTATGAGATGCTGACGCGCTTGGGGTATTTCGTGACCGAGTCGTCCGAGCATTTTGCCGAGTATACGCCCTGGTTCATCAAGCGCGACCGGCCGGACCTGATCGAGAAATTCGGCATCCCGCTGGATGAGTATCCGGTGCGCTGCATCGAGCAGATTGCGCGGTGGAAGAAAGAGGCGGAGACGCTGAAGACCGCGAACACGATCGAGGTCAAGGAAAGCCATGAATACGCGAGCCAGATCGTGAATTCGGTCGTGACGGGCGAGCCTTCGGTGATTTACGGGAACCACGGCAACAAGGGCTATATCCCGCAACTGCCCGAGGGTTGTGCCGTGGAAGTGCCGACGCTGGTTGATCATATGGGTCTGCAACCCACCGTCGTGCGGGACATCCCGCCGCAGTTGATTGCGCTGATGCGCACCAATATCAACGTGCAGGACCTGACCGTGCAGGCCCTGCTGACCGAGAACCCCGAGCATATCTATCACGCGGCGATGCTGGACCCGCACACGGCGGCAGAACTGGATCTGCAGCAGATCTGGGATCTGACGCATGACCTGTTGGAAGCGCATGGGACCTGGTTGCCGGAATGGGCACGGGTGGAAAAGCGCAAGGCTTCCTGAGCGGAGGGCGGTTTTCAGGGGGCATCG
>CAMDHB010000431.1 GCA_945897655.1 Pseudorhodobacter antarcticus | reverse complement strand
GATCCAGGACGCCCCGCAAATCCCCGAAATCGCCCGGCCCACGTACAGCCACACCAGATTGGGCGCCAACGCCTGCAACAGGTAATCCAGCGCCAAGCCCAGAATGGCCAGCAACAACAACGGCCTGCGGCCAAACCGGTCCGACAGGTTGCCCATCAGCGGCCCAAACAGGAACTGCGCCGCCGAATAGGCAAAGAACATCCAACCCCCAACCAATGAGGCTTCGGCAAGCGTCATCTCGCCCACCGTCTCAATCAGCATGGGCATAACGGGGATGATCAGGCCAAAGCCGATCATGTCCAGCAAAACCGTGATCATGATGAAGGTGAAGGCGTGTCGGCTTGGGGTTTTTACGGCTTGATCAATCGAATTTTCCATGGCGCGGACCCTATTGTCACGGCGCACTGCTGTCAAACCGAAGGGCCACTCCCGTCACCCCTTCCGCAGCACCTGCGTGATCTGCGCCATGATTGACACCGCAATTTCCGCCGGATTGCGCGCCCCAATGTCCAGACCGACGGGCGCATGCAGCCGCGCAATCTCCTCGCCCGTGAACCCTTGGGCCGCCAGCCGCTCCACCCGCTTGGCATGGGTGCGCTTTGACCCCAGACAACCGACATAGAACGCCCCCGACCGCAGTGCTGCCGCAAGAGCCGGATCGTCCAGCTTCGGGTCATGGGTCAGCGTGACAACCGCCGTCCGCGCATCCGGTGCCAGCCGCGCCATCGCCTCATCCGGCCAGTCGTCCAGGATCACCTCCCCCGGAAACCGCGCCGCCGCCCCGAAAGACGACCGCGGGTCAATCAACACCGGCGCATAGCCACAGGCCCGCGCCATCGCCATCAACCCCTGCGCAATATGCACCGCCCCCACCACGATCAACCGCAGCCCCGGGTTATGCACCGCAATGAACCGCCCGTCCTCAACCCCAGACCTATCCGCCCGCAACCGCACATCCACCGCCGCATCCTCGCCCAAGGCCACAAGCCGCCGGTCAAAACTGGCCAAATCCGTCACCAGCGCCACCGCCGCCCCGGCGGCCCGCGCCGCCACCAGCCCCTCCAGCACCGCAATCCACGGCGCCACCGGCTCGACCAGCACCCGGATCGTCCCGCCACAGGCCAGACCCACCGCAAAGGCATCCTCGTCACTTACACCGTAGGTCAGCACCTTTGGCCGCCCCTCGGCCAGCGCCTCTGCCGCCTCCAGCACAACCGCCCCCTCGACACACCCACCCGAGACTGAGCCCATCATCAGCCCCGCCCCATCCACCACCATCTGACTGCCCGCCCCGCGCGGCGCTGACCCCCAGGTTTCAATCAACGTGGCCAGCACAGCCCCGCGCCCCGCACGGTGCCACTCCAACGCCAGTTTCGGCATGTTTTCCATCGTCTGATCCATAGTACCCTCCAGCCCCCACCCTGCCCTGACCGTAACCGAAAAGAAAGCGCCGCCGGGATGAACCCGACGGCGATACCACTTACAACAATCCCAAAGACAACATTCTCAACCCGGCCTAACTCCGGATCAATTCGCGCCCTGATAAAGCAGCGTCGTGATGATCCGCACAGCCACGCGGCGGTTCGCCCGCTCGTCACCCAGCGTTTCGACCTTCAACTCGCCCTCGCCATAGCCCTGAACAACCAGGTTTTCCGGCGGCACCTCAAAGTACTCGGTCAGCGCCTTGGCCACCGATTCCGCCCGCCGGTCCGACAGCGCCAGGTTCGATGCCGCCGACCCCACCGCATCAGTATGCCCCTCGATCAGGAACACCTCGTTCGGATTGGTTTCGATCAACTGGGTGATCAGCTTGCCCAGATTGTTCAACTTGCGCGCTTCCGTCGCCTGAATGGCCGATGAGCCTGTCTCGAAGGTGATGTTGCTCACATCAATCGTCGGTGCCAGATGGCGCACTTCGGGGATCACGCGGATCTGGCGCAGGCTGAACGTCCGGCCAACCTCCTCGGCATCGGCGGCGGCCAACTGGGCGCGCAATTCGGCATCCGCATCATCGACCGATATCTGGTTGGCGCGCGGCTGCGGCAGTGCCGAGATGTCAACCCGCACTTCGGGTTGCAGATCGTCGATCAACACCGTGCCCCGACCATTGCGGTCATAGGCCACGCGCTGCAACACCCGGCCCGTCGCATCGCGAATGGTCACGATCTGGCTGCCGTCCACACGCTCCACCACAGTCCGGGTCGACCCGTCGCGGTAGGTTTCGGTCCGCACGGTCGAGCCTGGCTCGCGCAGCAGCGCATTGTCGTCCTTATAGACCTGATAGCTGCCATCCGGCTGCCGCACGACCACCCGGTCGCCCGAGTTGGACACAACCTGACGATTGTTGTTGATGATCGCACCAACCACCAGCGCACCCAAGGCCACCAAGCCAACCTTTTCAAAGTCCGACAGACCGGTTTTCTTGCCCGGCTCCACCGCGACAGGGGCCGCGTCAAACTCTTCGGTCGAGGCGCGGGTATCGTCTTCGGTCACAACTTCGGTCGTCACAACCGCTTCATCCGACGGGGCCACATCCGACGGCAAGGTGCCATCCGGCGTCACCACTTCGCCCGTCGCAGCCTCGACTGCCGTCTCGGGCACCACATCGCCGTCAGCCACTGGCGTATCCAGCGCGGTTTCCAGCGTGGTCACCGCCTCTTCGGTCGGCAAGGGCGCATCAATGATCGTGACATTCGGGTCAGCCAAGGCTGCTGCCGCTGCCGCTTCGGCCGCTGCCTGAGCTGCCGCAACTGCAGCCGTATCTTCCGCCGGGGCCTCGGTCACAACCGTCGCATCGGGCGTCGTTGCGGTTTCACCCGTGGCCATATCGGCCACCTTGGCAGCAGCCCGCTCTTCGCATTTCTTGATCGATTTGCCCACGACACATGCCGCACCCTCGGGGCAGACCGCGTCCTTGTCGGGCAGGCAGATAAAGGTCATCCCCTCCACCACAACGCTGGGCAAGGTGGCGTCAGCCGCCGCAACCGGCTCAACCGTCATCTCGGTCGAGGTGGCTGCCGTTTCTGCCCCTGCAACCGGCTCAACCGTCACCTCGGTCGAGGTGGCTGCCGTTTCTGCCGCCGCAGCCT
>CAMDHB010000430.1 GCA_945897655.1 Pseudorhodobacter antarcticus | reverse complement strand
TCGGGACATCGCGCTTCACCTCATTGTTTGCCTGTATTCAATATAAACAAAATCGCACACGCGGCAAGCGTGCCATGCCTTCGGAGACACATCCTTCGTAGTAGCCTAGTCGGATTTCGGACAGTGGCGGTTTTCCTTTTGCATTGCAGCAGGATAGAAAGCCGGGACACGTTTTGGACGTACCAAGGGGCCACCATGCACATTCTGATGACGGTGAATGTCGCCTGGAACATCTGGAATTTCCGCCGCCCGCTGGTGGAAGCCCTCGCCGCCGATGGCCATCGGATCACGGTGCTGGCGCTCCCCAATCTTATCGCGCGCGGGCGGGGGCCCGCGCGCGGTGTGAAACGACCGGCCTTCTAGCGAAAGTTCCATTCATACTACCACTGCATGCCTGGCCGGGACCATCAGCCTGCGCCAAGTTAGGGACAAAGCTGGGTCCATGTGGAACCAAGCTGCTTTCCACCGATGCTCGTCTCTTGCCTTTGGCATCCGATAGATCCGTCGGACGGTCTGTGAAATTCGCTGGAGGTTCGTGATGTCAGGCCAGTTTGTGATCTCTCTCGATTTCGAGCTCCTCTGGGGGGTTCGGGATCATTCGGACAAGCAGGCTTATGGACAGAATGTGCTCGGTGCCCGCGACGCCGTTCCGCGCATGCTCGAGCGCTTCGCAGCACGCGGCATCCGTGCCACCGTGGGCTTTCTCTTCTGCGAAACCAAGGATGAACTGATCGCATCGCTGCCCGCGGAGCGCCCCGCCCACTCGAACTCACGCCTGTCAAACTACACCTATCTAGATGAAGTTGGGAAGGACGAGCGTTCCGACCCCTATTATTTTGCGGCGTCCTTGCTGGATGCAATCTGCAAGACGCCGGGGCAAGAACTCGGCACACACACGATGTCGCACTACTATTGCCTTGACGATGGCCAGACGCTCGCTGCTTTCGAGGCTGATTTGGCAGCCGCAAAGGGGCTTGCAGACCGTCGGGGTATTTCTGTCAAGTCGATCGTGTTCCCACGAAACCAGTTCACCGCTGCACATCTCGAAGTATGCGCACGGCAAGGCATTACCCATTATCGCGGGAACCCTGATGGATGGGCCTATCGGGCCGCCAAAGGGTCTGAGCAGACCCCGGCAAAACGTGCCTTGCGGTTGATTGATGCCTATTCGGGCGTCTTGGGAGCGCAGACCTTTGTGCCGAGGCGTGATGGTCTGGTCGACGTGCCAGCCAGCCGGTTCTTGCGTCCCTGCGCTGGCAAGCTTGCGGCTTTCCATCCGTTGCATCTGGGCGCGATCAAGCGCGGTATGACGGAGGCCGCCAAAGCGGGGCGTGGGTATCACCTTTGGTGGCACCCTCACAACTTCGGCCGGAACCTTGACGCAAACATGGACGTGCTGCGGCTGATCATCGATCACTTTGCAGGGCTGCGTGATCGCCACGGGATGACGTCGATGGCGATGGGGGACTTTTGATGTCGGAACCGGTCATCTCGATCGAGCCGATCAGCGACGAGTTGCTGGCCGCTTACAAGCGCTCTGTTATGGAGCGCAGCGAGGCCGGAGCGCAGGCCATCGAATGGGCTTTTGGCAGCAATCCTTCACCTTTCGCCGTTGCGCGCCACGATGGGGCCATCGTGGGCATATCGGGCTACATTCAAAGCCATATGCAGTTTGGAAAAACGAGCGGCACCGCGGTTCAAGCGGTCGACTCCTTTGTCTCTGAAACCATGCGTGGCAAAGGCATCTTCACGCGCCTCGCGCGGGCCTACGACGAGCATGCGCGCCATTCAGGTGTTGATCTGGTTTGGGGCTTTCCGAACGACAATGCTGCGCCTGCCTGGTACGGCAAACTCGGCTGGCATCGGCATGGACAAGTTCCGTTCATGATCAAGCCGTTGCGGGCTAGTTTCTTCAGCCGAAAGCTGAGGCTGCCACTCGACTTCCCGCTCACATTCGCGCGCGATCAGCGTATCGACGATGTCACCAGAATTGGAGGCTGGGGCGATACGCTCTGGGACAAGGTCGTGCCCGAAATCAACGTTGGCACGATCCGGGACCGCGCGTTTCTGCAACACCGCCTTTTTGATGGACCTCAAGCGTCGGCTTACCGGGTTGTCGCGGACACGGCGAGCAACTCCCCGGCGCTGGTGGCAACGCGGGAAGCGGACAAGCATGGCGGGCGCATTGCCTATGTGATGGAGGCTCTTGGCGGACCTTCTTTGCAGCCCCTGCTCATGTCCGAACTCGGGCGGCTTGCCTCGCACGGCGTCGAAATCGCGCTTGCTTGGTCATTCCCCTGGTCTCCGAACCACCGCGGTCTGCGCAAGGCTGGCTTTATGCCGCTGCCAGAACGCCTGCGCCCTATCAGAATCTGGTTTGGCTCAACACCCAAGACGGCCCAGGCCGACAGAGCCAATCGGGAAGGCCAGTGGTATCTGAGCTATCTCGACAGCGACACCGTGTGAGCCGTGAAATCGTCGTCCGAAGACGGCCAACGGAGCCCTACGCGGCCATGAGGTATTTGACGTGCACATTCTGATGACGGTGAACGCTGCCTGGAACATCTGGAACTTCCGCCGCCCGCTGGTGGAAGCCTTGGCCGCCGATGGCCACCGGATCACGGTGCTGGCGCCCTTCGATGATGCGGTCCCTGACCTTGAACGACTGGGTTGCCGTGTCCGTCCGCTCGAGATGAGCGTGAAGGGTCTCAACCCGCTCGAAGATTTGAAGTTGCAGCGCCGGTTTGGTCGGATCTTCCGCGAAGAACGACCGGATGCCATATTGAGCTTTACCATCAAGAACAACATCTTCGGCGCCCGTGCGGCAAAGTCGACCGATGTTCCCTTCCTGCCGAATGTCACCGGGCTCGGGACAGCGTTTCTGTCGGGCAAGCTGTTGCAGACGGTCACCGAGCAGCTTTACCGGCGTTCCTTTGCCGACTTGCCGGTGGTGTGTTGATTTTCACCCAAAACTGAGCCGGTTTTTTCACCGAGAAGTGAGCCACCTCTGATTATGGATTTCGGTTCATGCTGGGGTCAAGCTGAGTGTTGTCTCCTTCTTTTTCTTTGCAGCGGACGCCGCAGCTGAGCTGGCCTTG
>CAMDHB010000429.1 GCA_945897655.1 Pseudorhodobacter antarcticus | reverse complement strand
CTTGCTGGCGCCATCCAGAAACTCGCTCAGATCGCCTTCCAAGGTTTCGACCAAGTCACGCGAGCCTTTGCCGGTAAGAGGTAGACCGCGAACGTCTACCCAAGCCTCACCCAAGGGATCGTTGCTTTCGTCCAGAATCAGCGTGACGGTCACATGGCCGTTGAGCGCCATGCGGATCCTGTCCCGCACAACACCATCCATGGACCCGATCAAGGCAGAGCCGTCCAGATAGTTGCGCCCGGTTTCAATCCTCTCTACCACCTTGGGCACATCGCCCGTGATGTCCAGCATCGTGCCGTTTGGGGCAATCGCCGCCGCAATTCCGGCATCATGGGCAATGCGGACATGTTCGCGCAAATGCCGGTGTTCGCCGTGCATGGGGATAACCATATCGGGCAACAGCAGTCGGTGAACATGCTCCAGGTCCGGGCGGTTCGCGTGGCCGGACACGTGGTACTTGCCCCCGCTGTCATCGACGACATTCACGCCCATCTCGGAATAGGCATTGATGATCTTGCCCACCTCCCGCTCATTCCCCGGAATGCACTTGGACGAGAAGAGGAACATGTCGCCCTCTTTCATTTCCAGTCCCAGGTACTTGCCCCGCGCCAATTGAGCGGAGGCAGCGCGCCGTTCGCCTTGCGATCCAGTGACGATCAGCATCAAGTTCCGACGTGGAACCTCCAGCGCAGCTTCTGGGGTTATGTTGGGGGGAAATGACGCCAGAACACCAGAGTCCTGTGCCGCCGTCACCATCCGCTTCATCGCCCGGCCCAGCAGACAGACCGAACGACCCGCAGCCCGGCCCGCCTCGGCCAAAGTCTTCAACCGTGCAACGTTAGAGGCAAACGTCGTTGCAACCACCATGCCGCCCTGCCCCGCGATCAGTTCGGAGATTGGCCCATGCAAGGTATTCTCGGACCGGCCGGGGTGGAGCGAGAACACGTTGGTTGAATCGCACATCAGTGCCTTGACAGGCACCTCGGCAGCAATTTCTTCCATGCGAGCGTCGTCCCAACCCTCACCAACGCCGGGATTGGCATCAAGTTTGAAGTCGCCGGAATGCACGATACGGCCCAATGGCGTATCAATCACCAAGGCCGCGCTTTCCGGAATCGAATGGCTGACCGGCACGAACTGAACGGTAAACGGTCCTGCGGTCACTGCAGCTGGTCGCGCTTCGACCACATTGATCGTGTCAGGTGAAATGCCCGCCTCTTCCAGCTTCATGCGCCCGATCATTGCCGTGAACCGACGGGCATAGACCGGTTTTTTCAGTTGCGGCCAAAG
Source organism: Pseudorhodobacter antarcticus (assembly GCA_945897655.1). Classification (GTDB taxonomy): domain Bacteria; phylum Pseudomonadota; class Alphaproteobacteria; order Rhodobacterales; family Rhodobacteraceae; genus Stagnihabitans. The sequence continues at coordinate 1,809 of CAMDHB010000429.1, read as the reverse complement.
ATGCGCCAAGGCGCCAATATGGTCCTCGTGCGCATGGGTGATGAAAATCGCCTCAAGCCGGTCCAATCGCGCTACGAGCCACGAGATATCCGGCATGATCAAGTCGACCCCGGGACTGCTGTCCATGTCGGGGAATGCGACACCCAGATCGACCAGGATCAGCCGCTCTTTGCCCTTTGGGCCATAGCCATAGACATAGGCATTCATGCCGATCTCGCCGGCTCCGCCTAGGGGCAGATAGATCAGTCGCTCGCCAGCTTTAGTTGGGGCCATCCGTATTCTCTTTGTTATAGTTGTTGATCAGAACCAGACCGTGCATCGTCAGGTCGTCTTCAACACTGTGAAATAGCTCTGTTCCTTGGGCGAACAAGGACGCAAGGCCCCCGGTCGCAACCACCTTCATCGGCTTTTCGCGTTCGCGGCGAACTTCACGCACTATGCCCTCGACCAGCCCGATATAGCCCCAATACACGCCTGACTGCATGCAGGCTACCGTATTCGTGCCGATTGCGCGCAACGGTTTTGTCACATCGACATGTGGCAGGGCGGCCGCAGCCATATGCAGCGCCTCCAGGCTCAGATTCACGCCAGGCGCGATCACACCGCCTACGTAAGCGCCATCGGTATCCACAACGTCGAAGGTCGTCGCAGTGCCGAAATCTACAACGATCAGGTTCCCGCCATGCCGATCAAAGCCGGCTACGGTGTTTACCAGACGGTCCGGCCCTACGATCGTTCCCTGATCCACCCGGGGCGGCACAGGAAGCGCACATTCCGGCTTGCCCACCACCAGCGGCCGGCAGTCAAAATATCGGTTGCACAGAACGCGTAGATTGAAAACCACGCGTGGCACTGTGGAGGAGATGATCGCCTCGGTCACATGCGCTTCTGTTTTGGTTAGGGCCATGAGGCTGGAGAGCCAGACGAAATACTCATCCGCCGTGCGCTTGTGGTCTGTCGCGATCCGCCAAGTGGCCAGAAAGCGCGTACCATTCCAGATAGAAAACACCGTATTGGTGTTGCCGCAATCAATCGCCAGCAGCATGCTTGGCCTCCTCTATCAGAAAAACACTTCCGCTGCCGGAATCGCAACCGGACCATCGGGCATCTGCAGGATAAGCGCGCCCGTTTCATCAATCGTTTTGAAGAGCCCCTCGCGCAGCGTCGTTCCAGTTCGCGCCTTGATCATTTGCCCTAAACGCGCGGCATGGTTCAGCCATTCCTCGCGCAGCGGTGCAAACCCCCTTTCAGTGAGTTCCGCTTCCCATCTCGCATAGGCTGGCGCCAACAAAGAAAGAAAGGCTTCCGGCGTCACCCTGTGTCCCACCTCTTGCAGAACTGTCACCGCAGGCAAGGCACCGGGTTCCAAAAGGGTCGGGTCAGGCGCGGCCATGAGGTTGACGCCAATGCCAATTGCGAGATGCGATACCCCCGCCCCCGATGACAGGCTTTCCAGCAGTATCCCGGCAACTTTGCCACCGTTCAACAACACATCATTTGGCCACTTCAGAGACAGCGACGCCCCCAGTCCAGTCAAGGCCACCAAGGCATCGCGCAGCGCCAAAGCCGCGCCAAAACTCCGGAGTGCTACCACAGACGCGGGCTCGACCGGCCTCATGACCAATGTTGCGTGAAAGTTCCCACGGGGGCTAGCCCAAGCTCTCGCACGACGCCCACGCCCTGCAGTCTGTTCCAGAGCCATGAACCAAGCTGGCCCTGAGAGAGTTGGGGCCAAGCGCAAGCCATGGGCATTGGTGCTGTCAGTCGTCTCCAGGATGTGGCGACCCACACCCTTCGGCCAGACCGGGT
>CAMDHB010000428.1 GCA_945897655.1 Pseudorhodobacter antarcticus | reverse complement strand
CAGCGGCGCGATCCTGATCGAAGGCGCGCGGATCGACCATCTGCCGCCTTTCCAGCGCCCGGTGAACACGGTCTTTCAAAGCTATGCCCTGTTCCCGCATCTGACCGTCGCGCAAAACATCGGCTTCGGTCTGGAAATGCAGGGCCGCCCGATGGCCGAGGTCAAGGCCACCGCCGCCCGCATGCTGGCCCTGGTCAAGATGGAGGCTTTTGCCAACCGCAAGATCGGCCAACTGTCCGGCGGCCAGCAACAGCGCGTGGCCCTGGCCCGTGCGCTCGCCCCCGCGCCCAAGGTGCTGCTGCTCGATGAACCCCTTTCGGCGCTGGACCTGAAGCTGCGCAAGGAAATGCAGATCGAGCTGAAACGCCTTCAACTCGAAACCGGCATCACCTTCATCTTCGTCACGCACGATCAGGAAGAGGCGTTGACGATGTCCGACCGTGTCGGCGTCATGTCAGCCGGCAAGCTGCAACAGGTCGGCACCCCCAAGGACATCTACACCAAGCCCGTCAACCGCTTTGTCGCAAGCTTCATCGGCGAGACGAACTTTCTGCCCGCCACCAAACAGTCCGGCGGCGTGCAACTGGGCTGCGGCGCCATGATCCCCGTCGCGGGCCTGACCGGCACCGGCCCCACCACCCTGACCGTTCGCCCGGAACAGGTGCGCCTGGCCACCCCCGGCGACGCCGACGCCATCCCCGCCACCGTCAAGAACCTCGTCTATTTCGGCACTGACACCCATTGCTATCTGGCCCTGTCCGACGGGGCCGAGGTGATTGCCCGACTGCAAAGCCCGTCCAACGGCGATGTCGGCCTTGAAACCGGCCAAACCGTCACCCTGCGCCTTGTGCCGGGTGCCGCCCAAGTATTGGCGGATTGACGCCATGAGCGACGCCGAAAAAGCCCGCGACACCGCCTCAGTCCGCACCGCGTGGCTGCTCTCAACGCCCGCGCTGATCCTGCTGACCTTTGCCGCCAGTGGACCTTTGCTGATCATGCTGGTCTATTCCTTCCTGACCAAGGGCCAGTACGGCAATGTCGAATGGGCCTTCAACACCGAAGGCTGGCGGTCGATCCTCTACTCGGAAGACATCTTTGATCCCGGTGTCTTTGTCTGGGCCGACGCCCATCTGTCGATCTTCTGGCGCTCGGTCAAACTGTCCTTGCTGACCACCATCCTGACGCTGCTGATCGGCTTTCCCACCGCATGGTTCATCGCCACCCGTCCGCCCAAATCGCGGCCTCTGTGGCTGTTCCTGATCACCATCCCGTTCTGGACCAACCTTCTGATCCGCACCATCGCGATATTCGAGGTGATCCGGAACGAAGGCGTCATCAACTCGACCCTGATGTGGTCAGGCATCATCAGCACCCCCATCCAGATTACCTATACCGACACCGCCGTGTTCATCGGCATGGCCTATGTCTATCTGCCCCTGATGGTGCTGCCCCTGTTCGCCGCGATCGACCGCTTCGACATGCGCCTGATCGAGGCGGCCTATGACCTCTACGCCAGCCGCCTGGCCGTACTGCGCCGCGTGATCCTGCCCATCGTCCGACCGGGCATCATCGCGGGGTCCATCCTTGTGTTTGTCCCCTCGCTGGGTGCCGTCGTCACCCCCCGCATCTTGGGCGGTGGCAAGAACATGATGATCGGCAACTTCATCGAACTGCAATTCGGTCAGGGCCGCAACTGGCCCCTTGGTGCCGCCCTGTCGATGACCCTGCTGGTGATCGTGACCGTGGCCCTTCTCGCCTATGTCCGCGTCGCCAATCGGGAGAGCCCGCATGGCTGACCGCACCTTCTCCGCCACACGCCTGCCGGGCTTCACCCCCATCGCGCTGATCGTCTTTGCCCTCCTCTACCTGCCCATCGCCATTCTGGTGCTGCATTCCTTCACACTCACCGCCTCGGCCTATGTCTGGGAAGGTGTCACGCTGGATTGGTACCGCAAGGCGTGGGAGAATGAGGCTGTGCAATCGGCCACCCTGCGCTCGCTCACCATCGCCCTGTCGGCCTCCTTCATCGCCACCCTCTGCGCCACCCTCGCCGCCCTTGGCACCACCCGCCGCAAGGCGTTCAAGGGCCAGACCTTTATCTATGTCATGATCAACCAACCCCTGATGGTGCCCGAGATTGTGACAGCCGTCGCCCTGCTGATCTTCTTCGCCTCCATCAAGGTCGCCACTGGCTATCAGGGCTTGGGCTACCTCATCGCCGCCCACTCGGCCTTTTGCATCCCCTTTGCCTACCTGCCCATCCGCGCAAGGTTGGAGGGGATGGACCTGTCCCTGGAAACCGCCGCCGCCGACCTGTACGCGACCCCATGGCAAACCTTCCGCCGGGTTACCCTGCCCCTCCTCGGCCCCGGCATCATCGCCGGCGCCATGCTGGCCTTCGTGATCAGCCTTGATGACGTGGTCATCACCGAATTCGTCAAATCCGGCGGTCAGGACACCCTGCCCACTTATATGATGGGCCAGCTGCGCCGCGTCATGACGCCCGAGGTCAACGCCATCTCCTCGGTCCTTCTGGTCCTGACCGTCCTGCTGCTGACCGCCTTTTTCCTTTTGACCCGCAAGAATGACTGACAACCCAAGGGAGCTGATTATGAAGAAACTGCTATCCGCCACCGCCCTGCTGCTCGCGTCCTCGGCGCTGGCTCAGGCCGAAGGCACGCTGCAACTGTTCAACTGGGGCAACTACACCAGCCCCGAACTGCTGGCGAAATTCGAAGCTGAAACCGGCATCAAGGTGACCGTCACCGATTACGACAGCAACGACGCCGCCCTGGCCAAGATCGAGGCTGGCGGCCACGGCTTTGACCTCGTCGTCCCCACCCACCAGTATGTCCAGATCTATGCCGAAAAGGGCCTGATCGTTCCGCTGGATCTGTCCAAGATCCCGAACCACGCCAACATTGCGCCCGAATGGATGAATGTTGACTGGGACATGGGCCGCACGCTGACCATTCCGTGGCAGTGGGGCACCACCGGCATCGCCGTTGATACCGCCGTCTACAGCGGCGACATCAACACCTCGGACGTGTTCCTGAACGTACCGCCGGAACTGGTGGGCAAGATGAACGTGGTTCCCGAAATGA
>CAMDHB010000427.1 GCA_945897655.1 Pseudorhodobacter antarcticus | reverse complement strand
CCCCGGGCGTTGCCCGGGGCCGCACCTCACCCACTTGAACTTTTCCCCATTCCAATATACATTCCAATGCACATCACAAGGTGCATCCCATGACACGTCTTCTCACCCCCCATATCGCCACCATGACCGAAATGCGCGAACCGCATAAGGTGCTGGAACGCTCGGGCGGCAAACCCGTGGCAATCCTGAAAAACTCCGCCGTCGTCGGCTACTTCGTCCCGGCCGAGGCGGTGAACAAGGTTGAAACCCGCGTCGCCACGCTGGAGGAGGTGATGGCCCATATCGAGGCGACCCGCGCCGAGGTTCAGCCGGTTCTGGATTATCTGCGTGACAAATGACTTACACGCTGCTCTCCCCGGCCGCGGTTGTTGCCCTGCATCAATCCGTCCTTAACCCCGGAGAATTGACCGGTCAGGCACGTGACAAATCACTTGATGCCGCTTTGGCCCGGGTCGACAACCGTCTTGCTTACGGCATGATTGCCGATGTCTTTGACCTTGCCGCCGCTTACGCGGTTGCGGTGGCGCGTGGCCATTGCTTCAACGATGGCAATAAGCGCACGGCCTTCAGGGCGATGAACGCAGCCTTGGCAATGAACGGCGTGAAACTTATCTGGAACATCGAAGAAATCGGCCAGATCATCATCCGCTGTGCACAGGGTCTGGTCGAAGATGGCGATCTGGCGGACTGGCTGCGCGACCGGGCCGCGCGGGGCCAGTGACGCCGCGCCTACCCATTCGCGCCCATCCTTGCTAGAGCGTCTAGCCTTCAATTCCATCCACACCCGACTGAGCGTTGCTGCACAATTCTGACACTTGAAGTTTCACATCGTGAATCCATGCGCTTACACGGGTGGCATGAGTAAGCCATCACCACCTTGCGCCCGAGGCAGAAGACCCTGGTAGTCCAGATCACGTATCGGCGCGCCGATGGCCCGCTGAACCTGCTGGTGGACAGCACCGGGTTCAGTTTCCCAGGCGATGACGAGCGGCCGGCGCACAAGCACGGCATTCAAGGCCGAAGCCGATGGCGTCAGGTCCATCTGGCCATGGATGCGGCGACATCAGACATCTGAGCGGTAGAATTCACCACCGGCGGCGATGGTGGCGGCCTTGTTCTGGCAGAACTGCTCAACCAGATCCCGGTGGGCGAAGAAATCAACACGGTAAAAGCCGATGATGCCGATGACACGCGCCGCTGCCATACGTCGATCGTCGACCGGCAGGCCACCGCGATCATCGCTATCCGCAAGACTGGGCGACCGTGGAAAGCGGACTGCCCGGCCGCGATTGCCAGACACGAAACCTTGCGCGCCACCCGGCACTATGGCCGGGCATACTGGAAGCGCTGGACCGGATATCATGTCCAGAGCCGGGTCGAAGCGAAGATGCCCTCGCCGGTTCGCTTGAACCAGTGGCGCTCACCGGCTCGACCTCAGGGTGTTCGGGGAATGCATCGCCGCCCGACACCCCGACTGCCAAACCGCTGAAATCCAGATCCGCGTCGCCCTCATCAACCGCTTCAACTCACGCTGCACCGCCGAGATCATCCGCGTGGCATCAGTCCAATGGCGAAAGGGGGCGTCACGCCTCAAGTGTGAGTTGCGCAACAGCGCCGCGCGCATGGCTAAAGCTTCGCTTTTCAAGCAACCCTTCGATGCTGTGCGAACGGGCAACGTCGGAACGCCCGCTTGGAAGGGTCGCAGTCGCTTGCCAAGCCCAGCGCCACACCACATCAGTGACACAACTTTAGTTGATAAAAAACATCTAGGGATGTAGAAATCTTCTTTCACTCATGTACAACCTCCAGCGGCGGTGAGCGCACCAATTTTCAGCAGTTCGCCATCGACCCGATCCAGTTGTTGGACGTCGACGCCCCAAAGCCCGCCGCCTCGGACGAGCAGAACGACGTCAACAGCTGGTGTCTGGGTCATAGATTCAGGACCTTAGATGCAAACGCTTTACATCCACATCGGCTACCACAAGACCGGCACCACATCACTGCAGTCCTTGCTGGACCAGAACGCCCCAGCCCTTTTGGACATGGGGGTGTTTTACCCCGACACCATTGGCGACGGAAAACGGAGCTATTTTGGCAAGCATCTGCAATTCTATCTGGACTTGAAGGCTGCCCACTCGGACAGCGGCGATATGGTGGCCCCTGTGGAGGCAATGGCCAAGGCGATCATCGCCAGCGGTGCGCCGATGGCCATGATCAGCGAGGAATCCTTTTCCGGCATCCCGGATGCGATCATGGATGCGCTTGCCCAGTTCCGCACCTGGTTCAACGTCAAGATCATTGCCTGCTTGCGGGGTCAGGACAGCTATCTGCAGTCATTTTATCAGCAATCCATCCGCGATTTCGGCGAAACCCGCGATTTCCCCGAATTCATTCGGGCCAACGAATGGCCACGTCTGCATTACGCTGCTGCCTTGCAGCGCTGGGCAGATCGGTTCGGGGTTGAAAATCTGCATGTGCTCAGCTTTGAACTGTCTGACGGGGGCAACAGCGTCAATCCACAGATCCTGAACCTGCTTCTGGGCGGGCGGCGTGCCGATTTCATTGACGCAACCCGCGTCTGGAACAAATCCCTGCCGACAATCTGTTATGAGACGATCCGGTTCCTGAACCGCTCCGATGGCCCCGAGCCCGAGCGGCGGGCGGTTTATGTGGCCTTGCGCAAGTACGTGGTGTCCAAGGACTTTGCCGAAACCCGCCTGCCGGACCGGGTTCTGGCGAAAACCTATCTGACGCCCGAGATTTCGCAATTTCTGGCCAATGCCTTTGCCGCCTCCAACGCCCGAACCTCGGCGCGGTTCTTTGGGGGGTTGAACCCGTTTCCCGACATGATGCCGCCCAACCAGGCTGGGCAGCCCCTGTCGGGTCTGACCGCTGCCGCCCCATCCTTTGCGCCCAAGGACATGATCGGACTTTTGTCCTATGTTCTGACCAACCCACGGCCTAAAAAAAAGCCTGAGGACGGTGCCGGACCGTGATGGATCTGGCTGCGGGCAGGTCCTAAAATCTGGTTAGGGTCAGGACCCATTGATCTGCTTGAGGTCGCTTCATCTGCGTGATTCAAGCTCCCGAACTGACGGGGGTGACGA
>CAMDHB010000426.1 GCA_945897655.1 Pseudorhodobacter antarcticus | reverse complement strand
GGTGCGCAGGGAGATCCTGCCCAAGGGCTGTGATTGCATCGTAAGCCACGAAAACCTGCCGGGGGCAGTGCTGGGCAACGGGGCGACGCGGCGGCTGTACCCGCATGTGGGCCGGATCATCGAGCTTTTGGACCAAGGCTTTGCCCCGCTGGTGCCGGAGTATGTCTATTACACGCGCGAGATGCCGGGATGGCTGGAAAGTGTGCATTCCCAGGTGGTGATCAGTGATCGGTATCTGGCGAAGCTGGACCAGTTTCTGGTCGAAATGGCCGATTGCGGAACCTGGTCCGGGTTGGAAGAGCGGGTCAGGTGGCAAGTGGGGTCCGAGCGGTTGCGGGTATTCCGGTTGGAGGATGAGCGCGAGGCCGCGCGGCCCGGGCAGCAATTGTTGCGGTTCGCAGGGTTGAGCCAGGCCGAGGTGGACGCCCTGTCGGGGGTGGCGCGGCTGAACACGCGGGTGCCTGCCGGGGCGTTGGAATTTGTGCGGCGGTTGAACGGATCGGCGTTGGAGCGGGTGGCGTTGCACGATGTGGTGCAGCAGGTGTTGGAAAATCTGCCGCTGTTTTTGGCGGATGGGGCATGACGGCGGGGTATTCGGGCACCCCATTGGCCCGCAAGTTGGGGCTGAAGGCCGGGCAGGCGGTGGCCTTTGTCGCGCTGCCGGACAGTCTGGCGCATTTGCACGACGCGGCGGAGTTTCGCCGGATTGAACTGGCCCCGGATTGGCGCGCCTTGCCCGAAGGGGCGCGGGATGTGATTCATCTGTTCACGACATCGGCGGCCGAGGTGGTCGAGGCCTTGCCGGTGCTGCGCGACATGATCGAGGCGGATGGGATGATCTGGGTATCCTGGCCCAAGAAGGCGTCAAAGGTGCCCACGGATGTGACCGAGGACACCATTCGCAACCGGGCCCTGGCGGATGTGCTGGTGGATATAAAGGTTTGCGCGGTGGACGCGGTGTGGTCGGGGCTGAAGCTGGTGGTGCGAAAAGAGTTGCGGGCGGCCCATGTGAACGCGGGGACCAAGGCATGAGAGCGAGACTGATGATGGCGCTGCTTGTGCTGGCGGCTTGCGATCCGGTGGATGTGGTGGACAAGGCCGTGGCGCGAACGGCAGAGGCGGTGATTGTGCCTGTGGTGGGGCCGCTTGCCGCGCGCTGTGTGGTGGAAAGCGCCACACCCGAGGAGTTGCGGGCGATTGCCGTGGACATCGGGGTTGAGGCGGGCACCCGCACTGAAGCAAACATTGAGGCGATTGCACGGCGGCCGCAGACCTTGGCCTGCATTGCAGAAGGGGCGCTGGGACAGTGAAGGACGCCCGGCGCAAGCAGGCGCTGCAGGATGCCCCGCTGGAGGGGTTCGCGTCAGACGCCTTTGCGCTGTTTCACGATATCGAGGTGGTGCCGGGTGAGGCCTTTCGGCGGCAGTCGGTGCTGGTGGATGGCGGCCCGGTTTGGCCCGATTTTGACCGTCAGACGCTGGTGCGGATGGTGCGGCGGGGCCGGTACATTGATGAGCCTGTGGAGCCCGTTGACGGGCCGCATGAGGTGATCACGCGGCCCTGCCTTTGGGGCGGCTATGCCATTGCGCATTTCGGGCATCTCATTGCCGATCATCTGACGCGGGTGCTGGAGGGGCGGGTGAACCGGCCGCACGACCTGATGCTGTTCTTGCTGCGGCCGGGGCAGGGTGTGGACGAGGTGCCGGGGTATTTCTGGGATCTGATGGACTGGTACGGCGTGCCACGGGGGCAGGTGCGGTTTGTGACCGGGCCGCTGCAGGTGGCGGAACTGCGCTGTTATGCCCAGGCGGAGCCGTTTCAATCGTGGCCGCCAAGTGCGCGCTATCTGGACCTGTTGGCGCAGAACACGGTGCGGATGGGGTTGGTGGCCGATGTGGCACCCGTTGTTTATGTCGGGCGGATGGGGATGCTGGCGCAGGCCAAAAGCGGGGCTGCGGGGGAAAGCTATCTGGTGCAGGTGTTGCAGCAGGTCGGGGTGCGGGTGCTGGACCCTGCCCGCGCGCACTTGGGCGAACAGTTGGCGGCCTATGCTGGGGCGGGGGTCTTGATCTTTGCCGAAGGGTCGGCGGTCCACGGGCGGCAGTTGCTGGGCTGGCGGGACCAGACCATGGTCATTCTGAACCGCCGTCAGGGGGCGCGGATGGCCGAAGCGGCGATGACGCCGCGCTGTCGCGAGTTGCACTATGTCGAGGCGACGGGGCAGGGGATTGGCATGGGTACCATGGCGGCGGCGCGGCAGTCGGCGCTGGGCTTGTCACTTTATGATCTGGCGGCGGTCATGGCGGCGCTTGCGCGGCATGGGGTTGATCTGACAGGGTTGTGGGATGATGCAGCCTATCAGGCGGCGGTCAGGGCAGATGCGCGGACCTGGCTTTGCGCGCAGCGCGATGTCATGGGGGCGGCCCGACTGGACCTGACCCTGGCGACCGAGGCTTTGGCGCAGGTGGGTGTTGTGGTTGATGTGTGATTGAGGAGGACAGAGTGATGAGAGTGTTCATGATGTTGGGGCTGGGTTTGGCCCTGCTGTCGGCCTGTGGGCCCATACCGTTGCCGCAGGCCGAGCAGCAATGCCTGGAATCTGCGCGGCTAGCGCAGGGGCCGCGCGGTTCGGTGGGCGTTGTGGCGGATTCCGAGGGAAATGTCGGGGCGACATTCACGATCGGGATGTCGATGGACTACTTGGCGGGCCGGGACCCTGATCAGGTCTATGCCAATTGCGTCTTGAACCGGTCAGGACAGCCCCCATCACGTCCATTCTCCAGCCTGCCGCAACTGCGGAACTAGCCCCGTGTTGGCGCAGGTGCAGGTGTTTTCCGACGTGCCGGTGGTGCCGGTCACCATGGTGCACCAGCATGTGGCGCTGGGCGGGCCGATCTGGCCGGATTTCGGCACTCAGACCTGGGTACGGCATTGCCGGGCGGGTGAGCCGATGGACCAGATGCCTGCGCCGCCCGAGGGCGCGCAGCGTATGGCGGGGGATGCGGTTTGGGGCGGGTTTCTGGACGGGCATTTTGGCCATTTCGTGGCGGACCAATTGCCGCGCCTGCCCGCGGGCGACGTGGGCCCGCCGCAGCAGTCCTGCCCCCCGCGCG
>CAMDHB010000425.1 GCA_945897655.1 Pseudorhodobacter antarcticus | reverse complement strand
GCACCAGCCCGTCAATCAGATGGTTTTCATGCGGCGTGCGGCCACGACGCAAGATGTCGAGAAGCTTGTAATTGATGGTCATGCTTGTCTCCCGTGTTGGGTTGCTTGCGCCATTTTTCCGGCGTCTGACTTTGGTTCATTCGGTCTTTTCGCACCGACGTCTGTCAAGTATTCTCCGGGCTGTCCGATCAACTTGCCGACTGCGACGGGCATCAGGGCTGCTCCCATGGAAAGCTGTCCAGTCTTTCGCAACCTGTGGCTGTAATTAACACCTGTGTTTCCAGCTTGACGCTTTCACTGCCCGCCTCGGCGATCAGGCTTTCTACGCATATCACCATGCCTTCTTCAAAACCACCGCCGTGGTTGCCGGCAAAATCGGGATGAAGTGCTATGACCGGCCATTCATCCGCCATACCCACACCATGCGCCGCCAGCGAATAGCGGTAGGGCAGATAGGCCTCGGGGATTTTCCAGGACCGCGCGTTATAATCGGCAAAGGACAGGCCGGGGCGCAACAGGTCCATGTTGTGGTTGATCTGGTCAAGCGCTGCGCCATAAAGGCGGCTCTGCGTTTGGGTCATCGGACGGTAGCCGCACGTCCATGACCGCGACAGGTCGGCGCAATAGCCATAGGGACCGATCATGTCGGTATCAAAGGCGATCATCTCGCCTGCCTGACACTCCCGGTCGGTGCATTCGGCATACCAGGGGTTGGTATGGTCGCCGCATGTCAAAAGCTTGGTCTCCAGCCAGTCACCACCAGAGCGGGCATTCTCAAAGTGCAGATGCGCCCAGAGTTCCCGCTCGGTGGCGCCGGGGACAGAATGCTGGTAAATCCGCGCCATTCCCGCCTCGCAGACCCGGATCGTCCAGCGCATGAGGGTGATCTCGTCGGGGGATTTGATCGAACGGGCGATTTCGGTGACGGGGCCCGCATCCACCACGGTCAGGCCCAAGGCCTCCAGCGCATGATGGCCCGGCAGTTCCATCCGGTCGCTGGCAATCTGCCGGTTGCCGCCCCCATGTTGGCGCATCAGGTCGCCGATCTCGGCGGCCCAGCGGGCGACACGTTCTTCCACCCGATCGCCCGCCGTCATGTACATCCAAGTCACGGCGGAGCGGATTTCGTTAATCGTGGCAATGCCTTGGGCCAAATGTTCACAACCCTTGAATTCGAACAATATCGCCGGACCCTCGGCAAAGATCAGGGCATAGCGCATGGGGTTATGCAGGGTCCAGACCTGCATGTTGGAACTGTCCAGCGCATAGCGGATGTTGACCGGATCATAGAACAGCCCCGCCGCGCAGTCATGCTGGCGCAGCAGTTTCCGGATACGGGACAGGCGGTAGATGCGCGCCCGCTCCAGCACGTCATGGGGGACAGGGCTGCGCAGGGGTTTGTCGGCGCCTTCGGCGTTCAGATAGGTCAGCTTGCGGTCGTCGCGAAAGGCGCCCTGCATCATGCAATCAGCGCCCCGCTCATCCGGCGGCTGTAATAGCGCGCAAGGTCAAGGGCCGCCCCTTCGTAGTCCGGCTGGGCTAGGGGGCCACGACTATAGTGATTGGACTTCAGGCCGCGGACCATGGCTGTCAGCACCTCTTTATCCTCGGCCATGTATTGGTGGAACAGGTCTACCGCGTAATCGACATCCTTTTGCTCCCATGCCGGGCCGAAGAACATCAGCCCCATCTTGACGCGCACCCGGTCCACTGCCTCGGGCTGAATGCAGATGAAACTGGAATAATCGCCGCTGCAGCCGGACACGAGGCCGGGGGGAATCGCCATCATCACGCAATTCGTCGCCTCGGTGTCGGTCAGGTCGGGATGGCCATTATAGCTCCGCGGCAGGTCGGGGCTGAACCCGGCATTGTAGCCAAACCACGCCTCCCCGGGTGGGATATGGGTGCAAAGCTTGGTCGGGTTCATCGGGTGCAGGGTGGTCTTGTGCAGGGGCGAGAGGTGATATGCCTCCATGAAATTCTCGATGAAGCACTTCCAGTTCACCGGCCAGACATCTTCCACCACATAGCGGGTTGCCATCTGTTCCATGTGATAGTTGCGTATCAGCGCGTCCAGGCCCTGCAGACGCGGCGCCAGAGCCGGCGGATTGGCCGACAGGTTGGCAAAGACGAAACCATGCCATTCCTCGCAGGCGAATTGCGGCAGGCGGCAGGATTTCTGGTCAAAACCCTTGTGCGGCTCCATCCTTGGCGCTGCGGCCAGTTCGCCGGTGCGTTCGTAAGACCAGTGGTGATAGGGGCAGACAAGACGCTGCGTATGGCCAGACCCGGTGGCAATGATTGACCCCCGGTGACGGCAGACGTTCGAGAAGACCCGGATCACCCCGTCATCGCCCCTGATCGCCACAACCGGCTCGTCACACAGCTGAAAGGTGATGAAATCGCCGGGGTTCGGCAGTTCATCGGCCCGGCCGAGACAGATCCATTCGCGCCCGAACAGGCGTTCACGCTCCAAGGCCAGCAGGGCGGGGTCGGTGTAATAGGCCTTGGGCATTGCCCAAGCCTGACTTGGGTCCGCCGCCTCGCCCTCCTGCAGGGCCGCGCCAAGTCGGGCAAGCGCGGTCATGCCGCGCGCCCGTAAAAGCCGACCTGATCTTCGCGGGTAAACCGCACGCCGGGCCGTTCGTAGTAGGAAAACACGCCGATAAAGCGCGACTGCGGGCCGGTGCAAGTCGTGACCTTGTGCAGGGTGTTCTTGCCCTTAAAGACGTTCAGCGTACCCGCCCGCAGGTAATGCGACTTGACCGTGTTGTCGCGTCCCTCCAGCACTGCCGCTACGCCGTCATAATTCGGGTCGCTGTCCGTGCGCAGGTCGGTGCGGTACAGGAACTCGCCCCCACCCGAGGGTTCCTGCAGCAGCAGGGTCGTGGTGAATTCCGAACGGTCAAAGTGCCAGTTCAACGCCTCGCCATCCCCATAGCGCATGATGTTGATGCGGGCCAAGGGGTCAGCCATGGTGAAAAGCGCGTTCTTGTCCATCACCTCGGCCAGAAAGACCGCCATGTGGGGCCAGTTATAGATCCAGTCCACGACGGTCTGTTCCAACTGATCGCCGCAGACGGTGTGGTTGATCGTGTCTACCATCTTCAGCGCCGGGTGACCCTC
>CAMDHB010000424.1 GCA_945897655.1 Pseudorhodobacter antarcticus | reverse complement strand
GCACCAGCCCGTCAATCAGATGGTTTTCATGCGGCGTGCGGCCACGACGCAAGATGTCGAGAAGCTTGTAATTGATGGTCATGCTTGTCTCCCGTGTTGGGTTGCTTGCGCCATTTTTCCGGCGTCTGACTTTGGTTCATTCGGTCTTTGCGTAACGACGTCTGTCAAGGATTCTCCGGGCTGTCCGATCAACTTGCCGGCTGCAGGGCGCATCAGGGCTGCTCCCATGGAAAGCTGTCCAGTCTCTCGCAACCTGTGGCTGTAATCAACACCTGCGTTTCCAGCTTGACGCTTTCGCTGCCAGCCTCGGCGATCAGGCTTTCGACGCAGATCACCATGCCTTCCTCAAAGCCGCCGCCGTGGTTGCCGGCAAAATCGGGATGCAGCGAGATGACCGGCCATTCATCCGCCATGCCCACACCATGCGCCGCAAGCGAATAACGATAGGGCAGATAGGCCTCGGGGATTTGCCAGGACCTCGCGTTGAAATCAGCAAACGACAGGCCGGGGCGCAACAGGTCCATGTTGTGGTTGATCTGGTCAAGCGCCGCGCCGTAGATGCGGCTTTGCGTTTTGGTCATCGGTCGGTCGCCGCAGGTCCATGACCGCGAAAGATCGGCGCAATAGCCATAGGGCCCGATCATGTCGGTGTCGAAGGCGATCATTTCTCCCGCCTGACACGCCCGGTCGGTACATTCGGCATACCAGGGGTTGGTATGGTCGCCGCAGGTCAGCAATTTGGTCTCCAGCCAGTCGCCACCCGAGCGGGCATTTTCGAAATGCAGATGCGCCCACAGCTCTCGTTCCGTCGCACCGGGCACAGAATGCTGATAAATTCGCGCCATCCCCGCCTCGCACACCCGGATGGTCCAGCGCATCAGGGTAATCTCGTCGGGCGACTTGATCGAACGGGCGATTTCGGTGATGGGGCCGGCATCGACGACCGTCAGGCCCAGGGCGGCCAGCGCATGGTGGCCCGGCAGTTCCATCCGGTCACTGGCGATGCGGCGGTTGCCATGGCCATGCTGGCGCATCAGGTCGCCGATGTCGCCAGCCCAGCGTGCGACGCGCTCTTCGACCCGGTCGCCCGCAGTCATGTACATCCATGTCACGGCGGTGCGGATTTCGTCTATCGTGGCGATCCCTTGGGCCAGATGTTCACAGCCCTTGAACTCGAACAGGATGGCCGGCCCTTCGGCAAAGATCAGGGCATAGCGCATGGGGTTGTGCAGGGTCCAGACCTGCATGTTGGAACTGTCCAGCGCATAGCGGATGTTGACGGGGTCATAGAACAGCCCTGCCGCGCAGTCATGCTGACGCAGCAGCTTACGGATACGGGACAGGCGGTAGATGCGGGCCCGTTCCAGCACCTGATGCGGGACCGGGCTGCACAGCGGTTTGTCGGCGCCCTCGGCGTTCAGGTAGGTCAACTTGCGGTCGTCGCGGAAAGCGCCCTGCATCATGCAACCAGCGCCCCGCTCATTCTGCGGCTGTAATAGCGCGCAAGGTCAAGGGCAGCGCCTTCGTAATCGGGCTGGGCCAAGGGGCCGCGGCTGTAGTGTTTGGAATTGAGGCCGCGGACCATGTCGGTCAGGACCTCCTTATCCTCGGCCATGTATTGGTGGAACAGGTCAACCGCGTAATCGACATCCTTTTGCTCCCAGGTCGGGCCAAAGAACATCAGCCCCATCTTGACGCGCACGCGGTCCACCGCCTCGGGCTGGATGCAGATGAAGCTGGAATAGTCGCCGCTGCACCCGGAAACCAGGCCCGGCGGAATGGCCAGCATCACACAATTCGTGGCTTCGGCATCGGTCAGGTCGGGATGCCCCTTGTAGCTGCGCGGCAGGTCTGGGCTGAAGCCTGCATTGTAGCCGAACCACGCCTCACCCGGCGGGATATGGCTGCACAGCTTGGTCGGGTTCATCGGGTGCAAGGTGGTCTTGTGCAGGGGCGACAGGTGATACGCCTCCATGAAATTCTCAATGAAGCATTTCCAGTTCACCGGCCAGACATCTTCAACCACATAGCGGGTGGCCATCTGTTCCATGTGATAGTTGCGGATCAGCGCATCCAGACCCTGCAGGCGCGGCGCCAAGGCCGGTGGGTTGGCCGACAGATTGGTGAAGACGAAGCCGTGCCATTCCTCGCAGGCGAATTGCGGCAGGCGGCAGGATTTCTGGTCGAAACCGGTGTGCGGCTCCATCCTCGGGGCGGCGGCCAATTCGCCGGTGCGTTCATAGGACCAATGGTGATAGGGGCAGACAAGGCGCTGGGTGTGGCCCGACCCCGTGGCGATGATGGCGCCCCGGTGGCGGCAGACGTTGGAAAAGACCCGGATCACCCCGTCATCGCCACGAATGGCGACGACAGGCTCGTCGCAAAGCTGCAGGGCGATGAAATCGCCGGCCTTCGGCAGTTCATCGGCCCGGCCAAGACAGATCCACTCGCGCCCGAACAGGCGTTCACGTTCAAGGGCCAGCAGCGCGGGGTCGGTGTAATAGGCCTTGGGCATGGCCCAGGCCTGATTGGGGTCTGCCGCTTCCGCCTCGCGCAGGGCGGTGCCAAGCTCTGCCAGCGCGCTCATGCTGCGCGCCCGTAAAAGCCGATCTGATCTTCGCGGGTGAAACGCACGCCGGGGCGTTCGTAATACGAAAAGACGGCGATGAAGCGCGACTGTGGACCGGTGCAGGTGGTGACCTTGTGCAGGGTGTTCTTGCCCTTGAAGACGTTGAGGGTGCCCGCTTTCAGGACATGCGATTTGATGGTGTTATCCCGTCCCTCCAGCGCCGCCGCCACGCCATCGTAATTCGGATCACTGTCCGTGCGCAGGTCGGTGCGGTACAGGAATTCCCCCCCGCCCGAGGGTTCCTGCAACAGCAGCGTTGTGGTGAATTCCGACCGGTCGAAATGCCAGTTCAACGCCTCACCATCGCCGTAACGCATGATGTTGATGCGGGCCAAGGGGTCCGCCATCGTGAAAAGCGCGTTCTTGTCCATCACCTCGGCCAGAAAGACCGCCATGTGGGGCCAGTTATAGATCCAGTCCACGACGGTCTGTTCCAACTGATCGCCGCAGACGGTGTGGTTGATCGTGTCTACCATCTTCAGCGCCGGGTGACCCTC
>CAMDHB010000423.1 GCA_945897655.1 Pseudorhodobacter antarcticus | reverse complement strand
TTGAGATCGCTGGGCACGGCGAAAACTTAGGTCGCAAAGTCGCGCCCCCAATCGCAGTATGTGTCCGTGACGAGGATGATTGGCACCCCGCGCGCCTTGGCGGATTTCGCAAGCTCGAACGTCAGTCGGGAATAGCGGCGACCATCCAGAAGAACGAGGCAGGCCTCATTTGGATCCGCTGTCAAAACATCGGCAAAGTGTCCATCGGCAGAGGAAGTAAGCCGCACGCCAGGGCGCAGATAGACGAGAGAGTCGACGAAATAATGCGCAAACCCGCGCTCGGCCTGAAAGCCGGCAACGTAGACTTCCTTGCGCGTCGCCAACAGATTGACGGCCCGCGCAAAGCCTGATGAAGCCGCCAGTTCGTGCACGGTAAGGATCGCCGACATTTCCTTTTCCAGGGCCAAGCTTGCCTCTTCCGTGCCGCGACGTGATCGCTCCTTGAAATCACGCAAACGATCAATCGGAAGCCAAGCATGCGCGCCTATGTCGGCTTGAAGGCGGGCCTTCAGGTCCTTGAAATGCTTCAATCCAATGGCGCGGCAGTACCGTCCAAGTGTGGTTTCCGACACGCCGATCTTGCGCGCGGCTGAAGCCGCCGTCTCAAAGGGCAAGCTGGAGAGGTTTTCCATCATATAGGTGGAAATCGCGCGTTCCGCCGGAGTAGCGCTTTCACGGCTCTGCTCCAGCACCTGCCTTAGAGCCACGATCGGAGCAGATTCGTCCGCCATTTCGATCCCATTGCGATGTTACGAAGTCAGAGTGGAGCTTTTCTGCCTAAGAGTCAACTGTTGCCAGAAAAACTCCATCTTGCTATCAAGCCCTCAGGCTCGAATCATGTCCAATACGTGTACGCCGCCCTCCCGGCGGGCGTGGCTACACGATTGGCAAACCGGTTGCATTGCAAGCGAGCCAAGGCCGACTTGGAACAGGAGAGAGAGATGACAACAGGGTTCTACCATGACGAACGGTGTCTTTGGCATTCCTGGGGGGAAGCCGTTCTGACCCTACCGGTCGGCGGCTATGTCCAGCCGCCAGCCGGGACCAGCCATCTGGAAAACCCCGAGACCAAGCGGCGGTTCAAGAACCTGCTCGAGGTATCCGGCCTTTGGGATCATCTGGATGTCCGCAAGGCTAATCCGGTCACCGTGGAAGACATTCTGCGCGTCCACACCCAGCCTTACGTCGATCTGTTCCGCGAAACCTCGGCCAATGGCACGGCCGCGCCCGGCAAGACCCGTTTGATGGTGCCTGGCAGTTTCGAATCGGCCTCTCTCTCGGCTGGCCTCGTCAAGCGGGCGGTTGCGGATGTGCTGTCACGCAGTGTTCGCAACGCTTATGCCTTGGCAAGGCCGCCCGGGCATCATGCCGAGCCAGTCGCGGGCACGGGCCTTTGCCTCCTGGCGAATATCGCAATCGCGCTGGAGGCTGCGCGCGCCGAACACGGAGGTCTGCGTGTTACGGTGTTCGACTGGGATGTTCACCATGGCAATGGGACCGAGACAATCTATTATGATCGGGATGACACCCTGACGATCTCGATCCATCAGGCGGCAAACTATCCGGTCGACCGCGGGAAGGCCGAAGATCGGGGTCGGGGCGCGGGCGAAGGATTCAACATCAATATCCCTCTCCTACCCGGCGGAGGCCATCAAAGCTACCTCGATGCCTTCGAACGAATTGTTGCCCCGGCGATACGGCGTTTTGCGCCTGACCTGATCGTTGTCGCCTGCGGCTTTGACGCCAACGGCCTGGATCCGATGGGACGGATGTTGGCCACATCGGACACGTTCCGCGCTCTGGCCGAAGGCACACTGGCCCTGGCCGAAGAGCTCTGCGACGGACGCCTCGTCTGCGCGCATGAAGGAGGCTATTCGGAAGCCATGGTGCCCTTCTGCGGTCTGGCTGTCGTGGAAACTCTGGTGGGGCACCGGACTGACGTCGTCGACCCGCTTGCCGACGATCAGATGCTGCAACAGCCACCCGGGGTCTTCATCGAGCTACAGCGCACGTTGATAGACGCACAGACGCGGGATCTGGGTCTGGCCTGAGGGTCAGAACGTCCCCGGGTAGCCCCCACCATCCATCAGGATGTTCTGCCCGGTGATATAGCCCGCATGGTCGCTGCACAGAAAGGCGCACATCGCGCCAAGTTCCTCGGGCCGGCCCATGCGGCCCGAAACCTCCTCTGCCTGCCACAGCGCGACCTGCTCTTCAAAGCTGATGCCCTTTGCGGCATGGCGGGCCTGTTCGAGGATGCGGTCCGTGGCGAAGGTGCCCGGCAAAAGGTTGTTGATCGTCACGTTATGGCGTGAGACTTCGCGGGCGAGGCCGGCGACAAAGCCTGTCAGGCCGCTGCGGGCAGCATTCGACAGGCAAAGCTCGGCGATGGGTGCCTTCACCGCCACCGAAGTAATGTTCACGATCCGCCCATTCCGCCGCCCGATCATCGGGTCGATCACCGCCTTGATAAGGTCAATGGCCGACAGCATGTTCCCCTCGATCGCACGCATCCAGTCGCTGCGATCAAAGTCCCGGAAATTGCCGAAGGGCGGACCGCCGCAGTTGGTGACAAGAATCTCGGGGTGGGGGATCGGCTGCAGCAGCAGCGCGCGCCCGTCTTCGGTCGCCACATCTGCCACAACTGGGATGACGCGCCCCTTCGCGACGGCAGAGATCTCCTTGACCGCCGCGGCGACAGTCTCGGGATGGCGGCCGTTGATAACAACATCCGCTCCCTCTGCTGCAAGCGCCGCGGCACAGGCCTTGCCGAGCCCCTTGCTTGAGGCACAGACCACCGCCGTCCTGCCTTTCAAACCCAAATCCATGTCTTTACCCCCTGCCTGTCATGGCGTTTGCGCCCCCGTCGGGGCAGCCTTTGCGAGATAGTCGCTAAGTATCCGCCCATAAATCGCCTTTAGACCCACGATCTGTGCCACTTCGATCCGCTCATCAACCTGATGCATGGTCTTTCCGACGAGTCCAAACTCGACCACGGGGCAATGGCCGCGAACAAAGCGCGCGTCCGATGTGCCTCCGGTCGTTGAAAGCTCGGGCATGAGACCCGTCTCGGCCTTGATGGCCGCTGCGACAAGCTCGACAAGGGGGCCGGGTTGGGTAACGAAAC
>CAMDHB010000422.1 GCA_945897655.1 Pseudorhodobacter antarcticus | reverse complement strand
CCGGGCCCGGGTGGCGGTGGGCAGGGGGGCGGGGGTCAGGATCAGGACGCGGGGGCCGATCTTTGCTGTCTCGGCCGCCCAGGAGCGGGCAAGGGCGATCTGGGCGGCCTTGGAGGCGCCGTAGGCCCCGAAGAACTTCTGGCCGGCGCGGGGGTCGTCCATGAAGACAGCGGTGCCATGACCGGCCTTCAGCAAGGGTTCGATCATCGGGATCAGCTGCCCGGTGGCGCGGATATTGGTGGCGATGCTTTTGTCCCAATCCCGGGTGTCAAGTGACCCGGCAGGCGACAGCGGGGCGGCGTGGACGGCCGTATGGACCCAAAGCTGCAATCCCCCCCAGCGCTGATGGATGTTGAGGCACAGATGCCGCATCGCATCATCATTCGTGACATCCATGGGTGCGAGGGTCAGCCCGCCCGTGCCGGGCAGTTTGTGGGATTTGACGCGGTCATCCAGATCCTCCAACCCGCCGGTGGTGCGGGCGAGGGCCACGACATGCCAGCCTTGCAGGGCCAGTTGTTCGGCCATCGCAGACCCAAGCCCGCGCGAGGCACCGGTGATGAGGGCGGTTTTCTGGGTCATGCTGTGGTCCGGGTTGAGGGGGTTGGAGCCTCCGGCGTGAGTATTTGGGCCAAAGTGAAATGGCAAGGGTCAGCGGCCCTTGGCGGCGATTTCGGCTATGCGGGCGTCGATCAGCCGCAGGATCAGGGCGTCGGGGATCATGTGGTCAGGGGTGAACTGGATCGCGCCGGGGGTGGTTTTGAAGCCGGTCAGGTCGGCGGCAAACTGGGGGATGATGTTGCCCGAATGAGGGTAGTAGCCGCAGTTCTTGGCGAAGGCGGCATAGCCTGCGACCATCTTGCCGTTCTTGCCGGGCTGGCGAAAGCCGGGCATGGCGTAGGACAGGCATTCGATATGGTTGGGCAGGAGGCGCTTGATCAGGCCGCGCAGCGTTTGCAGGGCGGCGGCCTGATCGGGGCGAAGGGCGGCGAGGTAGGTATCAACCTCGACGCTCATTCCGCCGCCTTCATCTCAAACCCCTCATCGATCTTGTCGGAGGGGGTGACGGGGTAGTCGCCTGAGAAGCAGGCGTCGCAATACTGGGGCTGGGCGTTGTTGCGGCCCTGAGCCTCGCCTGCAGCGCGGTAGAGGCCGTCGAGCGAGATGAATTTGAGGGAGTTGACGCCGATCCATTCGCGCATTTCTTCCTCAGTCATGCTTGCCGCGAGGAGTTTGGAGCGTTCGGGGGTGTCGACGCCGTAAAAGCAGGGCCAGGCGGTGGGGGGGCTTGCGATGCGGAAGTGAACCTCGGCCGCGCCCGCCTCCAGGATCATGTCCTTGATCTTGCGGGAGGTGGTGCCGCGGACGACCGAGTCATCGACGAGGATCACGCGTTTGCCCTTGATCAGGGCGCGGTTGACGTTCAGTTTCAGGCGCACGCCCATGTTGCGGATGGACTCGGTCGGTTCGATGAAGGTGCGGCCCTTATACTGGTTGCGGATGATGCCCATCGCGTAGGGAATGCCTGATTCCTGGCTGAAGCCGATGGCGGCGGGGGTGCCTGAATCGGGGACGGGGCAGACAAGGTCGGCATCAACGGGGGCTTCACGGGCGAGTTCGACGCCGATCTGGCGGCGGGTTTCATAAACCGAACGGCCGCCTTGGATGCTGTCGGGGCGGGAGAAGTAGACGTGTTCAAAGATGCAGAAGCGCGATTTGGCGGGGGCGAAGGGGCGGGTGGAGTTGACGCGGCCGTCTTCGATGACGACCATTTCACCCGGTTCAATCTCGCGGATGAATTCGGCGCCGATGATGTCAAGCGCGCAGGTCTCAGATGCGAGGGCCCAGGCGGTGTCGCTGATGCGGCCAAGTACGAGGGGGCGGACACCCAGGGGGTCGCGGACGCCGATCAGTTTGGTGCGGGTCATGGCGACGATGCTGAACGCGCCCTCGACGCGGCGCAGCGCGTCCTTGATGCGTTCGGAGATGTTCTTCTGGATCGAGCGGGCCATCAGGTGGATGATGCATTCACTGTCGGACGAGGATTGGAAGATCGACCCGCGTTCGATGAGTTCGCGGCGGAGCGCTGTGGCGTTGGTCAGGTTTCCGTTGTGGGCGATGGCGGCCCCGCCCATGGAGAACTCGCCAAAGAAGGGTTGCACGTCACGGATGGCGGTGGCGCCCTTGGAGCCTGCGGTGGAATAGCGGACATGGCCGATGGCGAGGGCACCCGGCAGGGTTTCCATCACGTCGGGTTTGGTGAAATTGTCCCGGACATAGCCAAAGCGGCGGGCCGAGTTGAAGCCTGTGGTGGGGTCGTAGGAGACGATGCCGCCCGCCTCTTGCCCCCGGTGTTGCAGGGCGTGCAGGCCGAGCGCGACGAAGTTTGCGGCATCAGACACGCCGATCACGCCGAAGACACCGCATTCTTCCTTGAGTTTGTCATCATCAAACGGATGGGAAAGGAATGGGCGCATGAAGCCTCCGAATCCGGCAGTTGGGATTGGGAGTGGTTTAGGGCTTTGGGGCAGGAGTGTCACGCGCCCTTTTGCCGCGATGCAGCAGATCAGTTGCTGGGGGCTGGGGCGGCCTCAGCAGCGGGCGCTGTTCCGCCGGGGGCGCAGACCTTGGTCAGGTCATTGTAGCGTCCGATGATCCAGGTGGGCACATCTTCGGGCACCGAGGCAGAGATGCTGTCCTGGAACGAAGCGTAAACCTTGGCCGAGCGGCTGTCGTCGATCATCGCGATGGAATTTGTCAGGCTGGCCTTGTCATAGACAAAGAAGGCGACGGCGATCAGCAGGACGCCGCGCGCGACACCGAAAAGGAAGCCCAAGCCCTGATCCACCCCGCCCAAGGCCGAACGCTGAACAACCGCCGAGAAGAGCGGGGTGAATAGCGAGGCGACAATCAGGCCGAGGGCAAAGACCCCGGCAAAGGATGCAACGATGGACAGTTCGCAATTGTCGGACAGGAAGGTGTTGAGGACGGGGATTTCCTTGACCAGTGGTTGCACTGTCGGGGCAAAAAGGAAGGCAAGGATGGCGGCCCCAACCCAGCCCGCGATGGCCATTGCTTCCCGGACAAAGCCGCGCGAATAGGCCAGAATTGCAGACAGCACGATGACGCCAGCCGAAATGCCGTC
>CAMDHB010000421.1 GCA_945897655.1 Pseudorhodobacter antarcticus | reverse complement strand
CGACGCCGTAACCCTTTTCCGCGCTGATCATGAATGTCTCGGCAAAGGGAAACGCCTCATTCAACTTCTGCGCCAGACCCAACAACACCTCAGCCTTGACCCGGTCAATCTTGTTGATCGCCAGCGCCACCTTCTGCCCCTGCGGGATGCGGTCCTTCATCGTGTCGATGATCGCCGCCACCCCATCCGTCAGCCCACGATGCGCCTCGACCAGAAGGACGATCAGATCCGCATCCGCCGCCCCACCCCAAGCCGCCGCCACCATCGCCCGGTCCAGCCGCCGCCGTGGCCGGAACAGACCCGGAGTATCCACAAACACAATCTGCGCCTGCCCCTCCATCGCTACACCCCTGATCCGGGCACGGGTGGTTTGCACCTTATGCGTGACGATGGACACCTTGGCCCCCACCATCTTGTTCAGCAGCGTCGACTTCCCGGCATTCGGTTCGCCAATCAGCGCCACAAATCCCGCACGGGTGTCGGCCCCTTGGCCGGGCAATGTGCCGTCGTCAGTCATGTCTAGCCTCCATCCGCGCCAAAAGCGCCCGTGCCGCCTGCTGCTCGGCTAGCCGTTTGGCCCCCGCGCGTGCGACCTCAATTTCCCCGTTTTCCAACTGCACCTGCACGGTAAAAACCGGCTGATGGTCGGGCCCCTCGCGGGCCGCTTCGGTATAGGCTGGCGGGGCCATGCCGCGCGCCTGCGCCCACTCCTGCAAGGCGGTCTTCGCATCGCGGGCGTCGGCATCGACCGCCCCGATCCGCCCACCCCACAAATTCAACACCACAGCCCGCGCCGCCGTGAACCCGCCGTCCAGATAGATGGCGGCGATCAACGCCTCCAAAGCGTCGCCCAGCAACGCCTCCTTGCGACGCCCGCCTGACATCATCTCGGACCGGCCCAGCTTCAACACATCGCCCAGACCCACCTCGCGCGCGACATCGGCGCAGGTCTCCTTGCGCACCAGCGCGTTGAAACGGGGGGCCAACTGCCCCTCGGCGGCTTTCAGATCTGCACTGAGCAATGCCTCGGCCATCACCAGACCCAGCACGCGGTCCCCCAGAAATTCCAGCCGCTGATTATCAGGCCTTGTGGGCGAGGACAGCGACGCATGGGTCACCGCTTGCACCAACAACTCAGGCTGACGGAACTGGTGGCCAATACGGGCTTGAAACGCCTGAAGATCAGCCGCGAGTTTCACTAAATCGCCTTGTAAAAGCGGTCCATCCGCCAAGTCCAGAAGAAGAACAGCGATGACCCGGCCGAGGAGAACATGACCCGGTCCGCCCGACCGATCAGGTTTTCATAGTCGACAAAGCCAACTCCGCCGACATTTGGCGAAAACCGGCTGTCCATTGAATTGTCGCGGTTGTCGCCCATGAAGAAGAATTTGCCTTCCGGCACGGTGAATACATCGGTGTTATCCGGAAAGCTGCTTTGGTCGGTGTTCAACACCGAATGCTGGGTCCCGTTCGGCAGTGTCTCGGTGAAGCGTGACCGAGTGCATTCGCCGCCAATACCAACCGGGCGGTTCTCACATTTCGGGGTGTTGCCCTCAGACCCTTGGGCATCATAAATCTCGACGAATTGGCCATCGGGCACCTGCGGGGCGGCCGCATCGTTGATATAGAGCACGCCCTCCTTCATCTGGATCTTGTCACCAGGCAGGCCGATCAGCCGCTTGATGTAATCCTGGCCGCTGGTCGGATGGCGGAACACCACGACATCGCCCTGTTCAGGCTCACTGCCGAAAAGACGCCCAGTGATCGGACAGGCGGCAAAGGGGCAGGAATACCGGGAATAACCGTAGGCCATCTTGTTCACGAACAAAAAGTCCCCGATCAGCAGGGTGTCCTTCATCGATTCCGATGGGATGAAGAAGGGCTGAAAGAACAGCGTGCGGAACAGGCCCGCAATCACCAGTGCCCAGAACACCGTCTTGATCGTTTCCACAATTCCACCGTCAGGTTTGGACCGGCTGGCCATAGCGCATCATCCCTTGCTGTCGCGCCGCTACATGCGCGCCCAATGCCTGCGAGTCAAGTTGCCCGCACCTAGTGGATGAATTTGAAGAACCGATCCGCCCGCCAGGTCCAGACATAAAACAACGACCGCCCGGCCGAGGAGAACAGCGCCATATCCGCCCGACCGATCAGGTTTTCATAGGGCACCATGCCGACCCCGCGCATGTCTTGTGAAAACCGACTGTCCAGCGAGTTGTCGCGGTTGTCGCCCATAAAGAAATAGTGACCGGCAGGCACCGTGAACACCTCGGTGTTGTCGCCATAGTCGTTGTCAGCGATGTTCAGCACCGTGTGCAGCACCCCGCCCGGCAGCGTTTCAATCGCCCTGGTCCGGATGCAGATCTCACCATCCGCGACTGGCGCGTTCTGGCAGCGCGGACGGTTGTCCATCGAACCCTGCGGTCCCATTACCTCGGTAAACTCGCCATCGGGCACCTGCGGGGCCAGGACGTCGTTGATGTAGACCAGCCCCCCCCGTACCTGAACCCGCTCCCCCGGCAGGGCGATCAGGCGTTTGACCATCACCACACCGCTCACCGGATGGGCAAAGACCACGACATCGCCGCGCTCAGGCTCCGCCCCCCACAACCGCCCGGTGATCGGGCAAGCATTGAAGGGGCACGAAAAGCGGGAATAGCCGTACGCCCATTTGTTGATGAACAGATAATCCCCGACCAGCAGGTTCTCCTTCATCGATTCGGAGGGGATCCAGAACGGTTGAAAGAACACCGTGCGAAAGACACCCGCGATGATCAGCGCCCAGAAAATGGTCTTGACGGTTTCCATGATGCCGCCTGCGGCAGATTTCCGGGTCATTGGGGGTCCTTTGCGGGTTGGACTATGGGCCGCGCCTCGATCACGACAAAGGCCTGCGCCCAAGGGTGGTCGTCGGTCAGGGTGACATGGATCACAGCCTCATGCCCCGGCGGTGTCATCTCGGCCAGCCGTGCCGCCGCCCAGCCCGTGACACGCATCACCGGCTGCCCTGAGCGCAGGTTGCTGACCGCCATGTCCTTCCATGAAATCCCCATCCTGAGGCCCGTCCCCAGCGCCTTCGAACACGCCTCCTTGGCCGCCCAGCGCTTGGCATAGGTCGCGGCCACCGCCATCGGACGCGATCCCGCCTT
>CAMDHB010000420.1 GCA_945897655.1 Pseudorhodobacter antarcticus | reverse complement strand
GCCGTCGTGGTCGAAGGCTTGTTCGGGTTGCCCGGCATCGGGCAGGCGCTGAACAACGCCATCCGTTCAAACGACTTTCCGGTGATTTACGGCATCGTGCTGTTCATCACGGGAGCGGTTGCCACCCTGATGGTGTTGATGGAGTTCCTCTACCCCCTCCTCGACCCCAGAATCCGCGACGAATAGGAGCCAGATCCCGTGGCCGACGCAACAATGACTGAAATAGTGCGACCCAGCCGCCTTGCCCTGGCGGTGCGCTATACCAAACGCAACAAGAGCCTGGCGGTGGGCCTTGCGATCCTGCTTTTCCTGATTGCCTTTACGGCTATCGGGTTCATGGTGATCGACCCCAAACATGCCTATCCGCTGTCGGCAGCTGCCAAGAAGGCACCAAGCCTGCGCTACCCGCTGGGCACCGACTTTTTCGGCCGCGACCTGCTGGCGGCGATGGTGGTTGGCATGTGGCAGACTGCTGCCATCGGGCTGTTGGCTGGTGGGATCGGCACAGTGATCGGGGTGGTGTTGGGCTTTATCTCGGCCTATTTCGGGGGCTGGATTGACACAAGCATCAAGACCATCTGCCAGATCCTGACGCCCATTCCGGTTTTGCTGATCCAGGTCGTGGTCGCGGGCACGCTGGACAAACGGGATGTGACCATCTTCATGATGGCGCTGATCATCGTGGTGCTCAGTTGGATGGGCACGACCTTGGTGGTGCGGGCGCAGGTTCTAACGATGAAGGAACGCCAGTTCGTCGCTGTTGCCAAACTGTCGGGCGTGGGGTCGATGGGCATCATCTTCAAAGAGATCATGCCGAACCTTCTGCCCTTCATCGCTGCCGCCTTTGTGGTGCAGGTGTTTCAGGCGGTGTTTGCGTCCTTCTATCTGGCCGTTCTGGGCCTTGGGCCGCTGCGGGAACCGCTGCTTGGCAACATCATCTGGTCGGCACAGGGACAGGGTGCGTTTTTCAACGGTTGGTGGTGGTGGCCGATCGAGCCCGCAATTGCGATGGTTCTGATCCTGGGGTCACTGGCGTTGATCAACATGGGCTTGGACGAGTTGGCCAACCCGCGCGTGCGCAAGACAGAATAGGACATGAACATGGGCCAAGACCAAAAGCCTGTCCTGCGGGTCAGCAATCTGGAAGTTACCTATTACACGGATTCCGGGCGGGCGAGAGCGCTGGACGACGTGAGTTTTACCCTGAATGCGGGCGAGAAGCTGGGCATGGTGGGAGAGAGCGGTTCTGGCAAGAGCACACTCGCGCTGGCCATGATGCGCATGATCAAGCCGCCGGGGCGCATTGAAGGGGGCAAGGTGGAGATTGGCGGCATCGACCTGATGGCGCTGAGCGACGAGGACATGCGGCAGGCGCGCCTCAGCAAGATTGCCTATATTCCGCAGGGGGCCATGAACTCGCTCAACCCGGTCACCCGGATCGGGTCGCAACTGGTGGATGCGATCCGGTCGCATGGCATTCAGGACAGCCGCGCGCAGGTTGAGGAGCGTTGCGTCAACGCGCTGAAATCCGTTGACCTGGACCCAGCCGTGTTCCGCATGTACCCGCATGAGTTGTCGGGCGGCATGAAGCAGCGGGTCTGCATCGCCATCGGGATATTGCTGCAACCCTCGGTCATCATTGCGGATGAGCCGACGAGCGCCCTGGACGTGGTCACACAGCGTCAGGTGATGGAGACGATTGACCGGGTCAAGGACCAGATCAATGCCGCCGTCATCCTGATTGGCCATGACATGGGGCTGATGGCGCAGTTCGTTGACCGTGTGGCGGTGATGTATTCGGGTCGCCTTGTCGAAGTTTCGACCACGCGTGAGATGTTCACCAACCCGGTCCACCCCTATGCGGCCGCGCTGATCAGTTCGCTGCCGAATTTGGAAAACAAGGGGGTGTTTCAGGGCATCCCGGGTCTGGCCCCGTCCCTGTTGCGGTTGCCTGGCGGCTGTTCCTTCCATCCGCGCTGCGCAAAGGTGATGGACATCTGCAAAACCACCCGCCCCCTGACCCGCCGGGTTCAGGGCGACCGGCTGGTCACCTGCCACCTGTATAACGAGGAGGCATGAATGGCCAACCTTCTGGAACTGCGCCATGTGTCGAAAACCTATTCGCGCGGGCTGATCAATGCCAAGTCCACCGTGGCGTTGCAGGACATATCGCTGACGCTGAAGGAAGATGAACCCACGATCATGACGGTCGCGGGCGAAAGCGGTTCGGGCAAGACGACGCTGGCTATGCTGCTGTTGGGCTTTATCACGCCCACAACCGGGCAGATCATCTATCGCGGCAAGGACATCACCACTCTGGAAGGCGAAGACCGTCTGGCGTTTCGCCGCGAGGTTCAGGCGGTGTTTCAAGACCCCTTTGCCGTGTTCAACCCGTTCTACACGGTGGACCATCTGCTGACTGTGCCGATCAAGCAGTTCAAGCTGGCCAAGACGCCGGCCGAGGCGCGCGCAAAGATGGACGAGGCCTTGAAGGCGGTTGGTCTGCGCCCTGAAGATGTCTTGGGCCGTTTCCCGCATCAGTTGTCGGGCGGTCAGCGTCAGCGGATCAACGTGGCGCGGGCGCTGCTGCTGAAGCCGCGGTTGCTGATTGCCGATGAACCTGTGTCGATGGTTGATGCCTCCTTGCGCGCCAGCATTCTGGAAACGCTGCGCAATCTGCAGCGTGATCACGGCGTGTCGATCATCTATATCACCCACGATCTGACCACGGCCTATCACATCGCGAAATCCATTATCGTCCTGTACCGGGGCGGCGTGATGGAGGCGGGCGATGTCGATCAGGTGATCAAATCGCCGCAGCACCCCTATACCCGCCTGCTGGTGGACAGCATCCCCTGGCCGACATTGGACCAGCGTTGGGGCAGCGACACGATCAAGGCGCGTGAGGCAGGAGGCAGTTCCGTCGGATGCCCCTTCCGCACCCGTTGCCCGATGGCGATGGAGCAGTGCAAGACACAACCGCCCCTGTATCACATCAAGCAGAAACAGGCCGCAGCCTGTTACCTGCACGCCGAACACTCCTCGATCGCGGCAGAGCGGTTGTCCGAACTGCTGCCCGTCAAATCCGAACTTGAGGCCTGAAGATGCTGGAAATTGCTGAATTTATCTCGCCCACGCCGGCGCCCTTGTGGAAACTGGCGCGGCAGGCGGGCATTGTACTGGCTGT
>CAMDHB010000419.1 GCA_945897655.1 Pseudorhodobacter antarcticus | reverse complement strand
TCAAGGCCAGCTCAGCTGCGGCGTCCGCTGCAAAGAAAAAGAAGGAGACAACACTCAGCTTGACCCCAGCATGAACCGAAATCCATAATCAGAGGTGGCTCACTTCTCGGTGAAAAAACCGGCTCAGTTTTGGGTGAAAATCAACACTGGAGATCTTCACGGGACTGCTGCCATGATGGCGCCCGCGCACAGCCATTGGGCCGCCTGCGAGATCGGGCAGCCGTGGGTCGCCGGGTCCAGCGATTGCTGGTCCTTTGCCCGCCGCATCTGGGTCGAACGCTTTGGCTGGGATGTCCCGCCCGTGCCGGTCGACCCCCGCGATCCGCGCGAAAGTCGGCGCGCGCTGGCCGAACCGCCCGAGGATCAGGGCTGGGTCCAGGTGACCAAACCCGCCGAAGGGGATGCTGTCCTGATGGCCCGGGGGGCGTATCCTGCCCATGTCGGCATCTGGATCGAACCTGACCTCGGCGGTATCCTTCATTCGATCGAGGTGGCCGGTGTGGTCTTCACCGCCCCCGATCGGCTGGCAGGCCTTGGGTACCGGATCATCGGCTTTTACCGCCGGACAGTCGAGGGACAGGGATCATGAAGGCCTCGGTCATCTATCTCGACAATCCCTTCGACCCCTTGTCGCGGCGGGCAGGTGAAGTCCGATTCCCGGCTTCGGTGGCGCGCCTCGCCCCGCGTGGCAACCGTCCGGTCATCGCCCTGCTGAATGGGCAGCCGGTGCTGCGGGCCCACCGCGGGTGGCAGCGCCTGCGGCTGCGGGACGCCGATCAGTTGATGTTTGTCACCCTTCCGCGCGGTGGTGGTGGTGGCGGTGGCAATGGCGGGTCCAATCCCGCGCAGGTGCTTCTGACGGTCGCGTTATTTGCGTTCGCCGGACCTCTTGCCACCCAGTTGACGGGTATTTCAGCGGCCACCGCAGCCTTGGGCGGCGCCAACGGCATGATCTTTGCCGGGACGCAAATGGCCGTCCAGATGGCCGGCGCCTCCTTGATCAACGCGTTGATGCCCAATGCCCGGTCAGGGTCCACCCCCAACCCGTCCCCGACCTATAATCTGACGGCTCAAGGCAACACGGCGCGGCTGGAACAGCCCAT
This sequence comes from Pseudorhodobacter antarcticus, assembly GCA_945897655.1. Taxonomy (GTDB): domain Bacteria; phylum Pseudomonadota; class Alphaproteobacteria; order Rhodobacterales; family Rhodobacteraceae; genus Stagnihabitans. Next base: position 2,087 of record CAMDHB010000419.1, on the reverse strand, counting down.
CCCCGCCCAGTACGGTCGTGTTCTGTCCTATCCCGATTTCGCGGCGCAGCCCCATTACGAATATGTCGGCGAAGAGCAGTTCTTGTACCAGCTCCTTTGCCTTGGGTGCGGCGAGTTCGACATCGAGGAAATCCGCATCGAAGACACGCCGATCAGTGCTTTCGCGGAAATCACTTATGAAGTCGTGCAGCCCGGCGGTGACGTGACCTTGTTCCCTACCTCGGTGGTGACATCGACGGAAGTGTCCGGGCAGGAAATGCTGGGTCTCCAGACCGGCACATGGACGCGGGCCAGCACGGTCATCACCGTCACGCGCACCGCGCATGGCTATGCCGTGGGTCAGGTCAAGTATTTGGATTTCACCTCGGGCGGTGCAACCAGCGATGCCTATGTCATCAGCAGCGTGACGGCCAACACCTTCACGGTGACAGTCCCGGCGGTCGGCACCTCGGGCAATTGCAACATCCAGGCCGTTCTGGGTGGGATCGACGGCTTTGTGGCTTCGCCTGCGGGGTCAAATGCCAATAAGATCGGCATCGACTTCGTTTTGCCGATTGGCCTGTACTTCCGCAACGGCAGCGGCAAGTTGGAAGCGCGCACCACGGGTTTCAAGGTGCAGGCGCGTCAGGTCGATGAGTTCGGCGCAGCAATCGGGTCATGGATCACGCTGGAAGCCGGCACGATCACGGGCCGGTCCGTATCGCCCCAGCGCCGGTCGTACAGGTACGATCTGGCCACGCCGGGCCGCTACCGCGTCAGGGCCTGGCGCACGAACGCGCGGCAGACCGGATCCGACTATGGCGATCAGCTGCTGTGGGGCGGCCTGAGGACCTATATGGCCGAACCGGACGACCGGGGGCCGGTGACGCTGATCGCCATGCGCATGCAGGCGACCAACAATTTGTCCTTGCAGGCATCGCGCCGGATCGGGGTCATTTCCACGCGCAAGGTGCCGGTGTGGAACGGATCGTCCTGGTCGGCCCCGGTGGCCAGCAAATCCATCGCCTGGGCCATCGCCGATGCGGCCCGGAATACCGATTACGGGGCCGGTCTGCCCGATGCCAAGCTTGACCTGCCCGCCCTGCTGGCGCTGGACGCCGTCTGGGCCGCGCGCGGCGATACCTTCAATGGGCGCTTTGATTCCAGTTCAAGCTGGTGGGAGGCGGTCCAGAAGATTGCCACCGCCGGGCGGGCGCAGTGCTTCAGGCAGGGCGGCGTTCTGCGGGTGGTCAGGGATGGCCCGCAGTCCGTGCCGGTGGCCCTGTTCTCGATGCGAAACATAAAGGCCGGTTCGTTTCGCATCGACTATCTGATGCCCACCGAAAGTAATTCTGATGCCGTGACAGCGACGTACTGGGACGCCAACACCTGGGCCCCGCAGCGGGTGACCGGCAAGGTCCCGGGATCAGTCGCAGCCAAGCCCGCCAAGCTGGCGCTGTTTGGTGTGGACAACCGGCCCCAAGCGCTGCGCGAGGCGACCTATCACGCCGCGGCCAACCTGTACCGCCGCCGGATGGTCGGGTTTGAGACCGAAATGGAGGGGTTCATCCCGGCTTACGGCGATCTGATTGCGGTGCAGCACGATATGCCGGGGTGGGGCCTGCATGCCGAATGCGTGGGCTGGAATGCGGAAACCAGCACCCTGACCCTGTCCGAGCCCGTGACAGTGACCGGATCCAGTGTCGTGGGTCTGCGCCGCGATGATGGCAGCCTGTCCGGCCCCTGGCCCATCTTGATGGCCGGGCCCACCGCTTTTGACGTCATTCTGGCGGAAACTCCGGACCTGACGCCCGTGGTCAGGGCGCAAAGCCGCGAGCGCACCTATGCTACGATCGGCACGCCCAGCACCTGGTCCACAATGGCGCGGGTCATCCGGGTACAGCCGCGCGGTCTTTACGAGGTCGCGATCGAGTGTGTGACCGAAGACCCATCGGTCCATACCGCCGAGGATGGCGTGTTCGCCCCACCGATCCGCACCAGCATGCTGCCGCGCCGGGTGTCGAAACCCGTGGTCAGCGGCCTGATTGGCCGCCGGATTCCGGGCGAGACAAACCGTGCGGTGTTCGGCTGGGAAGCGGCACCAGGCG
>CAMDHB010000418.1 GCA_945897655.1 Pseudorhodobacter antarcticus | reverse complement strand
GCTGCCGCCGCCGCTCGGATGGGTGTCAGCACGGCGCTGATCTCTCTCAAACGGGATGGCATCGGCACCATGTCCTGCAATCCGGCGATTGGCGGTTTGGGCAAAGGTCACCTCGTGCGCGAGATTGACGCCCTTGACGGTATCATGGGCCGTGCTGCCGATGCTGCGGGAATTCAGTTCCGACTGCTGAACCGCCGCAAGGGGCCGGCTGTGCAGGGGCCCAGAACCCAGGCTGACCGGCAGTTGTACAAGGCCGCGATCCAACAGCTTTTGGCCATCCAGCCGAACCTGGAAATCATCGAGGGCGAAGTTTCAGGGCTTCTTCAACGCTCCGACGGCAGAATTTCCGGCGTTACCCTTGGTGATGGTGCTCAGATCAGCTGCCGCGCTGTGGTTCTGACCGCAGGAACCTTTCTGAATGGCGTCATCCACATCGGGCCCGAGCGGCGGGGCGGTGGCCGATTCGGTGACGCGCCCTCAACCCAATTGGCGCAGTGGCTTTCCACGCTGGATCTGAAAAGGGGCCGCCTGAAGACCGGCACACCACCCCGGTTGGATGGCCGAACCATTGATTGGTCGGTGCTTGAAACGCAACCCAGTGACGACGAACCCGTGATGCTGTCCTTCATGAACCGCGAACCCATCGCGCGGCAAATCAGCTGCGGCATCACGCACACCAACGAAAGGACGCATGACATCGTTCGCGCCAACCTTTCGCAATCGGCCATGTATGGCGGGCATATCGAAGGCGTCGGCCCTCGCTATTGTCCTTCGATCGAGGACAAGGTTGTTCGCTTTGGCGACAAGCTGTCCCATCAGGTGTTTCTGGAGCCTGAAGGCCTGAACGACCACACGGTTTACCCGAATGGCATTTCAACTTCTTTGCCCGCTGCGGTTCAGCAGGACTATGTCCACAGTATTCGTGGGTTGGAGCAGGTCGTCATCCTGCAACCCGGCTACGCCATCGAGTACGACTTCTTTGACCCAAGCGATCTGTCCCATGGTCTCGAATCGCGTGTACAGGGTCTGTTCTTTGCCGGTCAGATCAACGGCACCACCGGGTATGAGGAGGCTGCGGCGCAGGGTCTGGTTGCTGGCGCGAATGCCGCAAACTCTGTTCTTGGTCGCGAACCACTGAGGTTTGGCCGCACGGAAAGCTATATTGGTGTGATGATCGACGATCTGGTCAATCACGGCGTCACCGAACCTTACCGCATGTTCACCTCTCGCGCGGAATACCGTTTGGCGCTTCGGGCCGACAATGCGGATCAACGGCTGTCACCCAAGGGCATCGCCGCCGGTCTGGTTGGTACCGTGCGGCAAGACATGTTTGCCCGAAAGACGGACGAACTGGCCAGCGCCAAGCAGCATCTGACCTCGCAATCTGTCAGCAGCAGTGAACTGAAATCGGCAGGTCTGACAGTCAGTGGTGACGGGCAGCGACGCACTGTGTGGCAGGCCTTGGCCCTTCCCGACATCACCGATGACATGATCGAAGCCTTTGCGCCAGGATTTCAGGCATTTTCCGCTGGTATTCGGCGTCAGGTTGCCATCGACGCCCTTTATGCCCCGTATCTGGAGCGTCAGGAGGCGGAAGTTGCTGGTCTGAAGAAGGATGAGGCCATAAAAATCCCCCCATCTGTCGAGTTTGCGGCGATGGTGGGCCTGTCTTCTGAACTGAAGGCCAAGCTTCACCGCAAACGCCCCGCCAGCCTGGCCGAAGCGGCGCAGATCGAGGGCATGACACCCGCTGCACTGACCTTGATCCTGGCCCATTGCCGCAAGTCCGAACGGGCAACTGCCAAGCGTGCCCTATGACCGGGGATGACTGGTCGATTCCAGACTGGCTGAGTGTTTCACGTGAAACACATGATCGGCTTCAGGTCTTTTACAGGCTTGTTTGCAAATGGAATGCGGCCATCAACCTTGTATCCGCCGCCTCCCTGCAGGATGGCTGGCACCGTCATGTCCTTGATTCGGCACAACTTCTGGCGCTTTCCGATTGCGATCATGGCCTTTGGCTGGATGTGGGCAGCGGTGCGGGCTTCCCGGGGCTCGTCGTGTCCATCATGGCGGGTCAGGACCGTCCCGGTCTGCATGTGACACTTGTCGAATCAGACCGGCGCAAAGCCACCTTTCTGTCCGAGGCCATTCGCCAGCTTGGCCTGAATGCCAATGTTTACGCAGGGCGTCTGGAAACCTTCACCGTTGTGAATGCTGCCGTGGTTTCAGCCCGCGCCTTTGCCCCCTTGGACAAGGTTTTGGCCGTCGCAGAACGCCATCTGTCCCAGGATGGCACCGCGTTGTTCATGAAAGGGCAGGCCTATCAGTCCGAAATGACGGTCGCCAACCAAAACTGGCGTTATGACTGTGACGTTGTTCCAAGTAAAACGGATGCCAATTCGGTCATCCTGAAGGTCAAGAAGGTCCGTCATGCCTGAGTTTCAATCCCCCCGCAGGCCGCGAATCATTGCCGTTGCAAATCAGAAGGGTGGTGTTGGAAAAACCACGACCACAGTGAACGTTGCCGCCTCACTGGCTGCATCTGGCGCACGGACCCTTCTGATCGACCTTGACCCGCAAGGCAACGCTTCGACCGGGCTGGGCGTCAATTCCGACGACAGGCGGCCATCAACCTATGAACTGCTCGTCGAGGAATTACCCCTGGCCGAGGTCATGCGCCCCACCCAGTTCAATAACCTGTGGATCTGTCCCGCCAACAGCGATCTTACCTCGGCTGATATCGACCTGATCGCAAACGAAAAGCGCAGCTTTTTGCTTCATGACGCCCTGCGCCAGCCCTCGGTCGAGGATCTGGCACTGGATTATGTCCTGATCGACTGCCCGCCATCGCTCAGCCTGCTGACGGTCAACGCATTTGTCGCCTGCGGTTCCGTGCTGATCCCCCTTCAGGCCGAATTCTATGCGCTAGAGGGTTTGTCGCAGTTGATGCTGACCATTCGGGAAATCCGGCAGTTCGCGAATCCGTCCCTACGGATCGAAGGTGTTGTGGTAACCATGTTCGATGGACGCAACAGGTTGTGTCAGCAGGTCGAAGCGGACGTCAGGGCAACGATGGGCGATCTGGTGTTCAAAAGCGTGATCCCGCGCAATGTCCGCATCAGCGAGGCGCCGTCCTTTGCCCTGCCCGTGATCACCTATGACCCATCATCCAAGGGCAGCGAAGCCTATCTGGCGCTGACCCGCG
>CAMDHB010000417.1 GCA_945897655.1 Pseudorhodobacter antarcticus | reverse complement strand
AGGATCAGGATCAGCGGCAACACCTGATATATGGCCGAGGGTACGTTCATCAGCGCTAGGACAACCGCCTCTGATATTGAAATGCCGGGGTCAGAGAAACGACGTAATTCCTCGATCACGTCAATCATCAGCATCATCGCGAAAAACGCGGCAAACACGCGTGAAAACATCCACAGGAATTTCTTGGCGAAATAGAGATTGAGGGTCATGCGAGGCGCGCCTTTCCCACCGGTCTTGGCCGTCCGGCCCACCACAGCATGAAGGCCGCCGCGGACAATCCGAAGGTGGGGGCCAGATATGCCATGAGCCAACCCTGCGCAAAATCTGCAGCCAGTTGTTCCGAAATGGTCGCCACACCCTGAACCACTATCAGCACAACCACGGCCAAGCCTACTTGCCGCCACAAGCCGAGACGGCTGAAGCCACCCAGCAGCAGCGCCGCAAAGCCAATCAGGGCGACGGCGGTAGATAAGACAGGTTCTGCGATACGGCTGTGAGCCTCGTACAACAAGGCTATACGGGTTGCGCGGCTTTCCGCGATCACCGCCTCGGTAGGCCAAAGCAGTTCCGGTGTCGAAAGCTCTTGCATCGCGCGCCTGTGCCCGACGGAACGACTAAGAAGTGCGCCTAGGTCATACGTGAAATCCGAAAAGCGGGTGACGGACAGGCGTGCATCCCTGCGGTCAAGAGTTTGGGCCATGCCATCGAACATGATCAGTTTGGGGCCGGCATCACCACGCACGAAAAGGGCTTTGCGGGCGGTAAAGGTGGTCACCTCACTCGGACTGCGCCCATCCTCCAGAAACACATCGCGCAATTGGCCGTTCGCGTCGATCTGGTTGATGTAGAAGGTAACCCGCTTTGCAGGATGGGTGAACTGGCCGTCGGTCAGAAACCGGGCCGTGATGTTTTCAGACAGGGCTGCACGTTCGGCGATCATGGCAGTCCTGCTCATCGGGACAAGAAAATGCACCAGCATCGCCATCATCATCGCCACGACAAGCCCGAAATAGGCGACAGGCCGTGCCATTCGGAACGCAGAAAACCCGGTCGCCTGCATAACAACCAGTTCGCTTTCCGAGCTGAGCTTGTTGGCAACAAAGACACAGGCCACAAAACCCGAAATGGGCAGAACCAGCTTGATCACATTGGGCAGAGTCAGCAGCGCGAATCCGACAAAGACCCTCAGTGATTGCCCATCGCTCATCAACTGGTCAAACAGCACCACGGCCCGGTTGACCCAATAGACACCGACAAGAACCAAGGCAAAAAAGCCAAAATGCGATAAAAGTTGCGACAAAAGATACCGGTCGAATCTTGGCACGCGCTGATGGCCCTTATGGCAAAACCTGCGTGACGCTAGCGGAAATCGGCGGCGGGTAAAACTCATATCTGGCCATTTGGAGGCGCAAGGGCTAGCCTTGGCCGACCCAAGGGGAATTCCGCTTGGACAAGGAACTGGAGCGAAAGATGACCACGCCTGTCAAACCCGCATTCGTGCCTACCAATACCGAAACTCTTTCTGCGGTTCAGGGGCGTATCGCCATACTCGTGGATGGTGATGCGCCGGTGACCTTAGCTGCCAGGCGGCTGGACCGCCTGATGCGCGGGGCGCTTACGCGGTTCATGGGGTCTGACGCCTATGGCAAGATGAAGCCAGGCGATGCGGCGGACTTGGCCTATCCCGCGGGTCTGGTGGCCGACGCCGTGCAGGTCGTCAAATTGCCCCGGCGTGTTGATCTGGCACATTCGCGAAAGGCGGGTGGTGCGATCGGACGTGCCCTTGGCAAGGCAGATTGCCTTGTGTTGGCCGAGGGTCACCCCCGTGCCGCTGACGTGGCCTTTGGCCTGACCATGCGCGCCTACGATTTTGCCGATCACAAGACCGGCGACAAGGCCGACTTGGGTGCTGTAACCTTCATGGTCAACGCGCCGCAGGTCGTGGCTGCGTCTTATGAACAGGGTGCAGCCCTGGCCGAAGGGGTTTTCTTCACACGCGATCTCGTGAACGAGCCATCCAATGTGCTGACCACGGTTGAATTTGGTGCCCGGCTGGAGGCGTTGCGCGACCTTGGGCTGGAGGTTGAGGTGCTGGACGAGGCACAACTGGCCGACCTTGGCATGCGGTTGCTGCTGGGGGTTGGACAGGGCTCTGAAACGCCGTCCAAGGTTGTTGTGATGCAGTGGAAGGGTGGTGCTGAGGGCACGGCGCCCTTGGCATTGGTGGGCAAGGGCGTGGTCTTTGACACCGGCGGCATTTCCATCAAGCCGGCTGGCGGCATGGAAGACATGACGATGGACATGGGCGGTGCGGGGGTTGTTGCTGGCGTGATGAAGGCGCTTGCCCTGCGCAAGGCGGCGGCGAATGTGGTCGGACTGGTCGGGATTGTCGAAAACATGCCGGATGGCCGCGCCCAGCGGCCAGGCGACGTGCTTCGGTCCATGAAGGGCGACACTGTGGAGATCATCAACACCGATGCCGAGGGGCGTTTGGTATTGGCCGATGTGCTGTGGTACACGCAGGAACGGTTCAAACCGGCCGGTATCATTGATCTTGCCACCTTGACGGGCGCCGTGATTGTGGCGTTGGGCCATGAAAACACCGGCGTCTTTTCGAACGACGATGACCTGTGCAACGCCTTCCTGAAGGCCGCAGCCTCAGAGGGCGAAGGGGCCTGGCGGATGCCGATGGGTCAGGCCTATGACGACAAGCTGAAAAGCCGGATTGCAGACATGATGAATGTCGGTGGCCGCGAAGGCGGGTCGATCACGGCGGCGCAATTTCTGAAGCGTTTCATCAAGGACGGGATGCCTTGGATCCATCTTGATATCGCGGGAACTGCCCTAGTGAAGGGGGATCTACCGCTGTCACCCAAGGGTGCAACGGGTTGGGGCGTCTTGGCGCTGAACCGGCTGATCCGTGACAAGTTCGAGGTGAAGTGACCCCGCCATGTCTGCCGTGGCGATGTTCTATCATTTGAAGAGCGCCGGTCTGGATGACACGGTGACGATGATCCTGTCCCGGGCCATGGCTCAAGGCTGGCGGGTCATGATGCGCAGCCCTGACAGGGCCCTGCTGGAGCATCTTGATACCAAGCTTTGGCTGGGTCCCGAGGATGGCTTTTTGCCCCATGGTTTGGAAGGCGGGCCCCATGACGCGGACCAGCCGGTCTTGCTGGGGTCGGGGCCCGTCACCAACGGGGCCAAGGGTTTGTTT
>CAMDHB010000416.1 GCA_945897655.1 Pseudorhodobacter antarcticus | reverse complement strand
AGGACAGGCGCAGAAGGTCGGGCTGTTCAGAGGGGATCACAGCCACGGCGCGGGCATAGGTCGAGGTGGCGGGGTCGGACTGGGTCAGAACCTGGCAAAAGGTGTCGCGACTCATGGTGGTGATGCCAGCAATCTGGGTGGGCGTCAGTTCCGACAACTCGCGTGACAGGAACGGCCCCAGGGCGGCGCGTTCGTCGACGGATGCGATATGGACCCAGACGTTGGGGTTCTGGTCCGACAGGCTGATCGGGTGGCCGGTGACCTGCGACAGCCGGGCCAGATATGACGCGATGCGCGCCCTGTCGGCGGCCTGGCGGTCATCTGGGACGGACGCGCCAAACAGCACGGAAACGCGCACCGGCCTGTCCCACCGCAGCAGGCGGATCGGGCTTTCGTTGCGAACCGATGTCACCTCGCCCCGGGCGTATTCCTCGTACAGGGCGATACGCAGGAAGTTTTCGGTCAGGTTGCGGTCGGTAAAGGGGGCATCCTGACCGCCCGCGTCGGTGCGCAGCAGCCCTTGGGACAAAAGCGACAGCTGCACCTCGCCATAATAGCTGCGAATCGCGCCGCTTTCGGCGCTTTCGGGCATCGCGGGGGGCAACTCGGATCCCTGCACCGGGGCCTTCACTGCGGGCGGGGCCGCGCTGTCACAAGCGGCAAGACCCAGCAGCCCCGCCAAGGCAGTTGCAAAAAGCGGGGGAAATCCACGAAAAGGACGGGGCATCAGCTTTGCAATGCGCCCCCGGTGGCATCGCCAAGGCCGGTCTTCTTGGCCCGGGCTGCGGCCAGGGTATCGCGGAGCGCAGTTTGCATCTTGGCCAGTTCCCCCTCGGCCGCAGCGCGGCGGGCCTTGCCTTCATCGGCAATGGCCAGACTTTCCTGAATGGTGTCGATCAGCGTCTGGTTGGCCGCTTGAACCGAGGCGATGTCGAACACGCCACGCTCCATCTCGGTCCGCACCACGCGGTTGGTCTCTTGCAAGTTCTTGGCATTGGCCGTCAGCAATTCGTTGGTCAGGTCATTGGCGCCCTTGATCGCCTCGGCCGCCTCACGCGAGCGTTGGATGGTCACGGCCTGTGCCAGTTGGGTTTCCCACAGGGGCACGGTGTTCATCAGGGTCGAGTTGATCTTGCCGACCAGTGATTTGTCATTTTCCTGCACCAGTCGGATCGAGGGCAGGGATTGCATCGTGACCTGCCGGGTCAGTTGCAGGTCATAAACCCGGCGCTCCAGATCATCGCGGGCCGAGCGGATGTCGCGCAGTTCCTGGGCCTGTCTCAACTGCTGATCCTCAGGCGCGGCCTTCACCTCGGCCTCTTTGGCGGGGATGGTGGTGGCGTCCAACTCTTTCAGCTTTGCCTGACCGGCGGCGATGTAAAGCCCCAGTTCATCATAGAAATTCAGGGTCTTGGCATACAGGATATCCAGCGACTTGATGTCTTTAAGCAGGGCCGTCTCATGCCGCAGCAGGTTTTCTGTGATGCGGTCGATCTGGGCCTGCACCTCCTCCTAGCGCGCAATGAACTGGGCCAGCGGGGCGGTGGCACCGGTCAGACGTTCCCACCACGACCGTTCGCGGTTGACGTCCAACTCCTCGCCCGAGAAGCCGCGGATGGTCGAGACGATTTCGGTCAGGCTGTTGCCGGCGGGGCCGACATCCTTGTTCTTGACGCCCGCCAGCATCTCTTGGCTGATGACTTGCAATTCGGACTGCGAGCGCGCCCCGAACGAGATGATCGACTGGGTGTTGGTCATGTCGATCTCGGCCATCCGCTGGCGGATCGCCTCGGCCTGGGGGGCGGGGGCGGCGTCAAGCGGTACGATGGCCGCACCGGGTTCTGGCAAGACAGCGGCGGTGACCTTCTCAACCTCGGCAAGGGCTGCGGCGGCCTGATCACGGATGGTTTCGGTCATGGTCATACTCTCATGTTGGCCCGGGCGGGCGCGGATTGGCGTGGCTCAGGCTTCGTATTTGAGCCTGTCACGTAACACCTGAATTTCTATATCAAGATTTGTGTGGCTGTCCGACAACAGCGCCTTGGACCGGGCGGCAAAATTTGTTTCCAGATCGGTCAGCAGCGCTTCGTAATCGGCGCGGGCCTTGGCCGATTTTTCGTGGGCAAAGATGTCGGCAAACTGCACCGTCGCATCGCGGGCCCCCTGAAGGTAGACCGACAGATACTTGCGGGCTGCCGTCAGATCGCCGGGATCGCTTTCGACCCCACGAAACAGGCCCCGGGCGATGGCGGCAAAGCGGTCGACGCGCGCCTCCAATGTGCGGTCATCGGCGCGCAGGATCGCATCCTTCATGGCGGCAAGATGGCCCTCCGCCTCCTCGACCGCGCGGGCAACGCGGTCGGTCTGGAACTGATCCACGCCTTCCATGCCCTTGTTGCGGCGCGGGTCCAGACCGAAGGCCCCCAAGTGCAGGAAAGCGCCCAACATGCCGAAAAGGGACGGGTAAAGGAAACCCAATTGCCATTCCATCGTCGGGATCATGAGCGCTGCCCCAGTCAAACACGCGGCGAACAGCTTGCGCGGTATTGCCGGGCGGCGGGCCACGCGGCGGGCATCATAGGCGCGGTGGGCGCGGATCCCGTCACGCGTCAGCCAGGCGGCCAACAGCAACAGGCCCGCGGTGCCAAGGCCCACGAACAGCGCCGAAGGATCGCCGCGAAACGCCTTGGCGATAAAGATGAAGGGCAGGGCGAACAGCAGGTTCGCCTTGAAGCCCACGCCTGCCGCCGCAGGGTCTGCCGGAAGGGGGGCATCCTCTCCCATCGGGGTGGGGCTGTATTTGCCGCCAAATCGCTTGGCCATCAGTAACCCCCGCCAAAGGCCACATAAAGGGTCAGGGCGACCAAAAGCCAGTATGACAGGGATCTAAGGCCGTTGGCAGACATGGGCGTGCCTCGCAGGGCGGTGTCAACTTCAGTTATATGGGAAGCAGGTCAGGGAATGCTATAGGCAAGACGCGCGGAATTCCGCAGGGTCATTCCCCCCGCCGGGGTTTTGGGGCGGGGCGGGGGCGCGGGGTGGCGGGCCCGGTCCGGCGCGGTTCGGCTGTGGCGGGCGATTTCGGTTTGGCCGCGCTGGAGGTGGGGCGCGTTGCCTTTTGCATGGGCTGTGTTGGCTTGCGCAGCCCGGCGGGTTTGGCCGGGGTTGCTGGTTTGGCGGGCGCGTTGCGGGTCACCTTGCGGGCGGGCTTCTCCTCGGCCTC
>CAMDHB010000415.1 GCA_945897655.1 Pseudorhodobacter antarcticus | reverse complement strand
TGGACTGGATCCTTGAAACCCATGTCCACGCCGACCACCTCTCCGCTGCACCCTATATTCAAGAGGCTTTGGGCGGTCAGCTTGGCATCGGCGCCCAGATCACCGTGGTTCAGGATACCTTCGGCAAGGTCTTCAACGAAGGCACCCGCTTTGCCCGCGACGGGTCACAGTTCGACCGGCTGTTTCAGGACGGTGACAGCTTCATGATCGGCCAGTTGCGCGGCGACGTGCTGCACACACCGGGTCACACCCCAGCCTGCCTGACCTATGTCATCGGCGACGCCGCCTTTGTCGGCGATACACTCTTCATGCCCGATTTCGGCACGGCGCGCTGCGATTTCCCCGGCGGTTCCGCCGCCACCCTCTATGACAGCATCCAGCGCATCCTGTCCCTGCCCGAGGCTACCCGCATCTTCGTCGGCCACGATTACAAGGCCCCCGGGCGCGACGACTATGCCTGGGAAACCACCGTCGGCGCACAAAAGGCGCTGAACAAGCATGTGGGCGAAGGCCGGCCCAAGGCCGAATTCGTCGCCATGCGGCAGGCGCGTGATGCCACCCTTGCCATGCCCCGGCTCATCATCCCCTCCTTGCAAGTCAACATGCGGGCGGGTCATATGCCCGAACCGGAAGACAACGGCGCCACCTATCTTAAGGTGCCCATCAACGGCCTGTAAAAGTAGGAGTATGCCATGCCTTGGGATTGGGTCTGGGGGTTTGCGGGCGGTCTGATGATCGGCCTTGCTGCGTCGATTTACCTTTTGATGAACGGCCGGGTCATGGGGATATCTGGCATCTTCGGCGGCCTTTTGGATGGCACCGGATGGTCCACCTGGGCCGAACGCCTGATCTTTGTTTCAGGGCTGATCGCTATCCCGGCTGCTCTGGCCTACCTCTTCCCGCCAGCCACCACCCATATCACCACGAACTGGCTGGTCATCATCGCAGGCGGCCTGCTCGTCGGCGTCGGCACAAGGCTCGCCAATGGCTGCACCTCGGGCCACGGGGTCTGCGGCATCTCGCGCCTGTCCCTGCGCGGCATCGTGGCAACCGTGTTCTACATTCTGGCCGGGGGCATCACGATGGCCCTGCTGCGCCATGTTCTGGGGGTGATCTGACATGCAAAAGCTGTTTTACGGCTTTCTCGCCGGTGGCCTGTTCGGTGCAGGCCTTCTCCTCTCAGGCATGACCGACACGACCAAGGTCCAAGGCTGGCTGGATGTCTTTGGCGACTGGGACCCGACGCTCGCCCTCGTGATGGGCGGCGCGATCCTGCCCATGGCCGTCGCCTGGCGCATCGCCGCCCGCCGCAAAACCTCCTACCTCGGCCTGCCCTTGCCCGAGGCGCCAAAGCGCGAGGTTGGCCCAAACCTCGTCATAGGCTCCGTTCTCTTCGGCATGGGCTGGGCCTTGGCGGGCCTCTGCCCCGGCCCCTCCCTCGCCTCGATCAGCTTTGGCGGCTGGGGCGGAGTGATCTTCCTAATCGCGATGTCCGCAGGTATGCTCGCCGCACCCGCAATCCGGGCCCGCATTGACGCGGGCACAGCCGTGAAGGACTGACATGGACATCCGCGCCCTGACCCCCACCTATGCCGTCTCGCCCCAGATCGACCCCACCGACCTGCCCGCCATCAAGGCGGCCGGGTTTACCACCGTCATCAACAACCGCCCCGACGGCGAAATCCCCCATGATCTGCAAAATGACCAGATGAGCCGCGCCGCACAGGCGCTGGGTCTGACCTTTGTCACCAACCCGCTGATTCCCGGCAATTTCACGCATGACAACATTGCCGTCCAAGCGGCGGCCTTGGCAGGGTCCACCGGGCCGGTCTTTGCCTATTGCGCCTCGGGCAACCGCTGCTCCATCGTCTGGGCCTTGATGAACGCCGGTCAAATGCCGACCGATGACTTGATCGGCATCCCCGCCCGCTTTGGCTACCGCCTCGATCACCTGCGCCCGACACTGGACGCCCTTGCCGCCAAGTAACCGATTTCTTGGAAGAAATCGTATCGGATCCCTCAAGGGATCCGATGCGGAGTTTTCAAAGGCTCCGCTTGGCCGAATGGCAGATAACGGACCCGGGACCAACGGCTTCCGGGCAACCGGCGTGCAGCAGCAAGTTTGCCATCTCGCCCTCGTTCCCCCACCTCAATCCGTGCCGGTCGCCTGATAAATCGCATCCATATCCGCCATGCCGCCGAACCCTTCATCCGCACCGGCACCCGGATCATCCCCCACCTGCAACCGCGCCTCGGCCACGTCGCCGCCGACCAGCGCCGCCTCACTCAACCGCACGGCCCGTAGGCCGCGGTTCTGGCCCAACCGCCCCTCCGCCACGCGACGCCCGTCCAAGCCCTCCAGACTGATCCTGTCCAACCCCGCCTGCGGCAGCGTCAACAGCATCCCCTCGCTCAACGTCATCACCGTCGTCAGCGGCAACTTCAGCCGCGCCAACACAGCCTCCAACCGGCATTGCGTTTGGTTGATGCGTTCTGTCATGGCCGCCCGAAACACCTGCCCCTGATCCCCCTGATCCGCCGCCACCTTGGCCGCAGGCCCCAAACCCCGCCCGGCCGCAGGCAGCGCCAACAAAATCTCACCCGTCCGCGCCCCGCGCGCCAAAGACACCTGCGCCTGCAACACCTTGAATGGCGCATCCTCCAGCAGCAGGCCCAGTGGGCGCGGGTCATCCAGAAAACTGGCATAGCGAAATCCGCCCGCCCAAACCAGATCCGCCTCCTCCGCCAGCCCCACCTCCAACCCGCGCAGCGCGTTGTCGATCAGCCCCGCCACCATCGCCGCATCAGTCCGCGTAGGCCTGCGGGCGACAACCTCCGTCGATTTGACCTTGCCGATCGTCTGCGCCTCGATGATTCCCGCAAGAATGGGCGGCGACAGCACGATCACCCCCAACCCCTCCGCCGGGCCATCCAGCACAGCAATCAACGACCGCTCCTGCGGCATTTCCATCAACTCGGCCAGCGACCGCCGCTCCAACGTCATTGCGGTGAAATCCAGCGTCGTCTTCAGCTTGTCCCTTGCCGCCCGCGCCAGCGACAGCCGCCAGCACCGGTCCGCCCCCGGCCCACCCTCGGCCACCTCGGCCTTTGCCGCCGCCACCTTGCGGCGCAAGATGCCCAAACCCGCCTCTGCCATCTGCGACCCCTGCAATCCTACTCTTGTATCCTGACGGCCCAGCGGTTAGCAAAGCGTTGATTTTGCATCCGTCGCAAAGAAAAACGCGCCCAGTCTCCC
>CAMDHB010000414.1 GCA_945897655.1 Pseudorhodobacter antarcticus | reverse complement strand
GGATCAGTTGTTCCTTGAGCCTTTGCCAGGGCCGCTTGCCCCCTTGGCGGTTGCGCAGTTGCCCAGGGATGCGACCAGGTTGATGGATGACTTCGTGACCCCCTATGTCCGCGCCTTGGGGGAAGAATTGGCAAAACTGCGCTTGGCTGAAGCGGCCGGCAAGGAAAAACTGCCCGTCAAACCAGACAGACCCCGCAAGGACCGCAAAAAGCTGCGGACCTGACCGCCGTCAGTGCCCGCCGTCACCGCTGTAAGGGGCCTTGGGGGCAGTGCCGCCGCCACGTTTGGCCTTGATCGTCGCTTCCAGATAGGCGCGGCCCTTGCGTTCAGCCAAAAGGGCCCGCATCGCGGTCATGAAGGCTTCCTGCGTGGTGGGCGACATGTCCAGCAGGACCTTGGCCACCCGTTCATGCAACCGCTCATCCCCAAACTCATCCATCGCGGCCATCGTGTCGCGGGCCAGGGCTTCGGTCAGGTCTTGCAGAATGCCCATGCCGTCACCGGGTCACTTCCGACAGGCGGCGTTTGACATAGGTCGAGACGGTATCGATCATCGGTTTCATATGCGCCTCATCATCCTTGAAGAAGTGATCGGCCCCTTCGATCTGGGTATGGGTGATGGTGATACCCTTTTGTTCGTGCAGCTTGTTCACCAGCGCAAGCGTATCCTTGGGCGGGGCGACCTTGTCGGCGGTGCCGTTGATGATCAGGCCCGAGGCGGGGCAGGGGGCGAGGAAGGAGAAGTCATAGAGGTTGGCGGGCGGCGCGACCGAGACAAAGCCGGTGATTTCCGGGCGGCGCATCAGCAGTTGCATGCCGATCCAGGCGCCGAAGGAAAAGCCTGCGACCCAGCAATGCTTGGCATTCTGGTTCATGGATTGCAGGTAATCGAGCGCGCTTGCGGCATCGCTGAGTTCGCCGATGCCCAGGTCATATTCACCTTGGCTGCGCCCGACACCGCGGAAGTTGAACCGCATGACGGTGAAGCCAAGGTTGTAGAACGCGTAATGCAGGTTGTAGACAACCTTGTTGTTCATCGTGCCGCCGTAGTTCGGGTGCGGATGCAGCACGATGGCAATCGGCGCATCGCGGTCTTTTTGCGGATGGTAGCGGCCTTCAAGGCGGCCTTCGGGGCCGGCGAAAATAACTTCGGGCATGTTTCCTGCCTGCTGGCTGGAGCGATTGTTGACAAAATCGCTCAGATAACTTAGAACCATTCCAATGGGGCGATTGCCCTTCTTGGGTCCGTGGTTCAGGTAATGGCCGGGGCGCGTGACGTCAATGGAAATGGCAGGACTTGGATGAAACTCTCGACCAAAGGGCGTTATGCGATGGTTGCCTTGGCCGACCTGGCCCTGGCCGAGGCGTCGACGGGGCATGGCGATGATCTGATGTCGCTGGCGGCGGTGGCAAAACGGCAGGATATTTCGCTGCCCTATCTGGAACAGTTGTTCGTCAAACTGCGCCGGGCGGGGCTGGTCGAGGCGGTGCGGGGGCCGGGTGGTGGCTACCGTTTGGCCAAAAGCCCCGATGCCATAAGGATTTCCGAGGTACTGCATGCGGTCGAGGAGACGGTGGACGCGCTTCACACCGGGGCAGGCGCCAGCGGTGGCGTGTCGGGCAGCCGGGCGCAGAGCCTGACCAACCGGTTGTGGGAGGGGTTGTCGGCCAATGTCTATGTGTTCTTGCACCAGACCCGGCTGTCGGATGTGATCCGCAACGAAATGCAGCCCTGTCCTGCGGTGCCTGCGCTGCTGAGTGTGGTGGATGAAGAATGAGTATTTGTGCCAAAGTGAAAGGATAGGCCGTGGCCCGGACCTATCTGGATTTCAACGCGACGACCCCGCTGCGCTCCGAGGCGCGGGCGGCGATGATTGCGGCGATGGATGTGATGGGTAACCCCTCGTCCGTGCATGCCGAGGGGCGAGCGGCCAAGGGGCTGATTGAACGGGCACGGGCGCAGGTAGCGGCAGCCTTGGGGGCTGAAGGGGCGGACATCGTCTTTACCAGCGGCGCGACTGAGGCGGCGGCCTTGGCTTGCGCGGGGCGGGGGCTGGTCTGCGCGGGTGTCGAGCATGATGCCGTGGCGGCTTGGTGCGATGTCACCTTGGCCGTGAACGCCGAAGGCATTGTGGCGGTTGGCGATCCGGCCCGGACTGCGCTGCAGTTGGCAAACTCTGAGACGGGCGTGGTGCAGGATCTGCCCGAGGGGTTGGCGGTGTCAGACCTGACGCAAGGCTTTGGCAAACTGCCGATCGCGTTCAACTGGTTGGGCGTCGAGATGGGGTTGGTGTCGGCGCACAAGCTGGGCGGGCCCAAGGGGATTGGCGCGCTGGTGGTCAAGCGCGGTGTCGAGGTGCCGCCGCAGATCAGGGGTGGCGGGCAGGAAATGGGGCGGCGGGCTGGGACCGAGAACCTGATTGGTATTGCCGGATTTGGGGCGGCGGCCGAGGCGGCGGCGCGCGATCTGGACAACGGGGTTTGGGAACGGGTAGCCGAACTTAGAAATACTCTAAATCAGGCATTGTCGGCCATTGGGTTTAATACTATTTCTGTCGGGAATATCGCGCGACGTCTGCCCAACACCCTGTGCCTGATCGCCCCCGGATGGAAGGGCGAAACGCAGGTGATGGCGATGGACCTGGCGGGCTTTGCGATTTCGGCGGGGTCGGCCTGTTCTTCGGGCAAGGTCAAGGCCAGCCGGGTGTTGCGGGCGATGGGGTTTGATGAGGTGTTGTCGGGCCAGGCGATACGGGTGTCGCTGGGGCCGCAGACCACCGAGGAAGAGGTTTTACGCTTTGCCGAAGCGTGGGGCCGGGATTACAGGCGCGTTCTGGCGCGGGTTGCATGAAGATCGCGCTGCGTGGCGCTGAGGAACAAGGAAGATCGTGATGGGTGCTTTGGAATTGGACGTGCGGGACGGGGTTGATCGGGAAACCATCGACACGGTCAACGCGATGTCGGGCGCCTATAAATACGGCTGGGCGACGGATATTGAAACCGATTATGCGCCCAAGGGCCTGTCGGAAGATATCGTGCGCCTGATATCCTCCAAGAACGGCGAGCCGGAGTGGATGCTGGAGTGGCGTCTGGCCGCCTATCGCCGCTGGCTGAAGCTGGAAGAGCCGACCTGGGCGATGGTGAACTATCCCAAGATCGACTATCAGGACCAGTATTACTACGCCAAACCCAAGTCGATGGCGGGCAAGCCCAAGTCCCTGGACGAGGTGGACCCCAAGCTGCTGGCGACCTATGCCA
>CAMDHB010000413.1 GCA_945897655.1 Pseudorhodobacter antarcticus | reverse complement strand
CATCCTGACCAAAACCCGGGTAGATGTTGAACTTGACACCCTTTGCGGCCAAATCATGAGCTGCAGCATGGATGTCAGACACGGCCCAGCCCAGAACAGTATGAGCCGTTGGTGTATGATCCTCGACGGTGGTTAGCCGCAACGCAATGCCATTCAAGCTGTAAACGGCGGCGAAATCGTCTTGAGATTGAAGAGTTAAGCCAAGAACATCCGTGTAGAATGGCTGGGTCAAGGTGCGGTCGCGGGTCAGGACGAAGGCAATTGGTTTGGCGGAGGACAAGTCGGTCGTCATTCGAATTCTCCCGGTCTGAATTTGGTTGGTGATGATGCCGAGTGTACAGCATCGGCTGATCGATCGGCAAAGAATCTTGCATTTGATGCGATGCAGGGCGCTGCCCGAAATCTGAACATTATCGTTGTATCTTGTGTACGATGCTCCACGTGCGATCGTGCACGGCTTGGAACACCGGAATAATCTTGGGGTAGCCTGACTTTTCCCGTGGCCTTGGTTGACCCGGGCAGGTGTGCGGTTTAAAGGGACGCAAACGTGATTGGGCGTTTACCTGCCCCGGGCTTGCGTTGTGTCGAAGGAGGCCTCTGTGGACACTCTTCTGCGTGAATATCTGCCGATCCTGATGTTGTTGGCGGTTGCCACTGGCCTTGGTTTGGTCCTGATCCTTGCGGCTGCGCTGATCGCTGTGCGCAACCCTGACCCTGAAAAGCTTTCGGCCTATGAGTGCGGGTTCAACGCCTTTGACGATGCGAGGATGAAATTCGATGTGCGGTTCTACCTTGTCTCGATCCTGTTCATCATTTTCGACCTTGAGGTGGCGTTCCTGTTTCCATGGGCCGTGGCATTTGGCGAAATCAGCATGGTCGCGTTCTGGTCGATGATGGCGTTCCTGGCCGTGCTGACTGTGGGCTTCGCGTATGAATGGAAGAAGGGGGCGTTGGAATGGGCGTGATGACAGGCAACGCAGCAGGACCAGACCGTGAGGTTGCCACGCAGGCCCTGAATGCCGAGTTGCAGGACAAGGGTTTTTTGCTCACCTCGACCGAAGATATCATCAACTGGGCGCGCAACGGATCGCTGCACTGGATGACCTTTGGCTTGGCCTGCTGCGCGGTCGAGATGATTCATGTGTCGATGCCGCGCTATGATCTGGAACGCTTTGGCACCGCACCGCGTGCGAGCCCGCGCCAGTCGGACTTGATGATCGTCGCGGGCACCTTGACCAACAAGATGGCCCCTGCGCTGCGCAAGGTGTATGATCAGATGCCGGAACCGCGCTATGTCATCAGCATGGGGTCTTGTGCCAATGGCGGTGGTTATTACCATTACAGCTATTCCGTCGTTCGGGGCTGTGACCGTATCGTGCCGGTCGACATTTACATTCCTGGCTGCCCGCCCACAGCAGAGGCGCTGCTGTACGGCATCCTGCAATTGCAGCGCAAAATCCGCCGCACCGGCACTTTGGTCCGTTGAGAGGTTCGTATGTCTGACGCCCTGAATGCCCTTGGTGCGGCGATCGCCGCCACTCAGCCCGTGACACCGTCAGTGGCCTTTGGCGAATTGTCGCTAGAGGTGGCGCTATCGGACATCGTGAGTGTGATGTTCCATTTGAAGCAGGACGCAAGCTGCCGATTCACATCGTTGGTGGACATAACGGCGGTGGATCATCCCGAGAGTGAGACGCGCTTTACGGTCGTCTATCACCTTCTGTCGATGTACCGGAATCACCGGGTTCGGGTTAAGGTCGCGGTGAAAGAGGCGGACATGGTGCCGTCGATCATCTCTGTCCACCAAAGCGCCAACTGGTTCGAGCGGGAAGTGTTCGACATGTTCGGCATCCTGTTTTCGGGCCATCCCGACCTGCGCCGCATCCTGACTGACTATGGTTTTCGCGGGCACCCCTTGCGCAAAGACTTCCCCACCACCGGCTATACCGAAGTGCGGTATGACGAGGTTCAAAAGCGCGTGGTCTATGAGCCAGTCAAGTTGGTTCAGGAATACCGCCAGTTCGATTTCATGAGCCCCTGGGAAGGCGCGCACTACATCCTGCCCGGCGACGAAAAGAAGGCCTGACGCGTGAGCCAGTCTCCGACCATGCTGTTTTGTGCCGGCGCGGTGAAGGCCGGGACGTCTTGGCTAAACGTGTATCTGCGGGGGCACCCGGAGACCTATCTTCGCAGCATCAAGGAGATGCAGTTCTTCAACAAGCTGGACGAGGGGGCACTGGGCGCTCGTGTCAAGTGGACGGAGAAGGACATTGCCGGGATGCAGAAGGACCTGGACAGTGGCAAGTCGCGGTTTCCTGCATGGATGATCAAGCAAATTGCTGACAGGGTCGAGGATTGCCAGGTGTTAACGGCGCCTGATCCGGTTGCGGCCTATTTGCGTTATTTGACTTCGGAAGCCGGTGGCAAGCGTTTGGGCGGAGAGATGACGCCGGAATACGGTCTGCTATCCTTGGCGCGGATGCGTGATCTTCAGGCTTGGTCTGCAGATGTGCGCTGGGTTTTCGTGATGCGGGACCCGGTGGAGCGGATGTGGAGCCACGTGAGGATGTGGGTCAAACGCGCTGCCGTGGCGCCCGGGGCTTTTGCTGCGGCCTGTATTGCCAAATTCAATGATGTATTGGCTGGGCAGGCACCGGATGTCGTTCAGCGTGGCGACTATGCCGCGATCCATGCGCGTCTTGTTCAAGCCGCACCCGAAGACAAGCGGCGGGTCATGACCTCTGAGGGAATGATCACGCCGCAGGGTGTAATCCGGGTCACGGACTTTCTGGGTCTGTCCAGGCGTGAGGCGCCCTTGCAGAAACGTCTTCACGCCGGTACCCCGGTGGATATGCCCGAGTCTTTGAGCCAAAGGTCGCGGGAATGGTTGAGACTACATTATGATTTTGTGGCGGCGACCCTTGGGTTGCCGCAGGACTGGGAAAGCTTTCCCGAATTTGGAAGTGAGGTTGCCTGATGGACGGCGATATCCGCAACAATGTGTATGATGACGGCTCGCAGGACATGCTGACGGGCGAGCAGCGCATCCGCAACTTCAACATCAACTTCGGTCCGCAACACCCTGCAGCGCATGGCGTTTTGCGGCTGGTGCTGGAGTTGGACGGCGAGATTGTCGAACGCTGCGACCCGCATATCGGGCTGTTGCACCGTGGCACCGAAAAGTTGATGGAAAGCCGGACGTACCTGCAGAACCTGCCCTATTTCGACCGGCTGGATTATGTGGCGCCGATGAACCAGGAACA
>CAMDHB010000412.1 GCA_945897655.1 Pseudorhodobacter antarcticus | reverse complement strand
AAGACGGTTCAGCCAAGGACCAATAACAATGCGCTCTTCCTTAGTGAATTCAGGTGCCATTGCGGCCGTGGTGGTAAGAATTGCATTGATCAAGGTCATGACCTGCCAATCCACCGGCTTTTTGCCCCACGAAACGTGAATGCCCTTGCTCAAGGCATTGGCCTCGGCCCAGTTGAGCAGTGTTGTCCGGATAAGCACCTTACTGTCGTCTGTCGCGCCTTTCCTCAAACTAATGCTGGCCGCTTGGAACCATGACGCTGCTTGCCCAACCAATCCATTTTCTTCCCCATAACGCTCGTCAAGTTTTACCTTAACAAGTGGCTGCGGTGCGAATACGAGCATCGATGAATTACCTGACACTGGTGAGTTTGGCTCAAAAGGGTTGCTCCAAATGGCATCTGCAAACCAATCGGCTCCTCTAACTTTGAGCCGGTAGCTGCGACCTTCCCCGTAGGTTGGGTGGTCCATGCACTCGCCCGCAGTCTGATAAGCGGACCATAGGCTCTCACTCTGAGATCTCGACAGAACGCCCGCGGGGGGATCTGACACATTTAGCACGAGCGAAGATTCTGCCCAAGCAGGCACGAAGTGGAGCGACGCCACGACAGTCAAAAAGCGCAAAAAACCATTCATTTCTCTGATCGCCCTCAGTTCGTGGCCTATTTGCAGCAACACCTCTCAGCTAACTCTCCCCGAGTGGCTCGCCGAATGACCTAAAAATCGCCTGCCACTACCTCGGGTGCAAGCGGTTTTTTCCCAGAGTGCAATTGTTGTCCAACTGCTCGGTCTTTGGTGGCGCCTACGAAGCTAACGGCTGATTTTCCCCCACAAGTGTTTGCGCAGCAAGCCAGTTCCGGCCGTGACCTAACAAAGTGTTTGGGGGTGGGTTGCTAGCCTGTGCAGCCAAACCCTAGCCAGCCCAAAAAAGCTCTCGTTGTCCATGCACACTGCAATGCGGACACTGTGTTACACCAGCAAACCAGTTCACACCGTCCAACACACCAAACCCATTCACTATGTTCAACACAGCAAACGAGTCGGCAGTGCTGCTGAACTGACGCACGAACGCTTGCAGAACTGTGCTATGACTGTGCAACGCACGGACTCCGAAGTGTGCTATGCGCTGGTGTTTGATTTTGTTGTGAAAAATGGTGCCCAGAGCCGGAATCGAACCAGCGACACGCGGATTTTCAATCCGCTGCTCTACCGACTGAGCTATCTGGGCACCGTTGAAAGGTCCGGCCTTCGGTTCGGTCGTATTAGGCGACGGTCGGGGCGGTGTCCAGAGGGGAATTGGGGTTTTTTTGGGGTCAGTGGGGCAGGTCGTCTTGGCGGGGTTGGGCTTCGTCTTCGGGGTCGGTGCTGGTGGCGGGTACGCGGTAGCTTTCGTTCAGCCAGCGGCCAAGGTCGATATCCGCGCAGCGGCGCGAGCAGAAGGGGCGGTATTTGGCCTCCGTTTTCTTGGCGCAGATCGGGCAGGTCACGGCAGGATCTCGATCAAGGGAAGGCGGTCGCGTTTGCGGGTCATTTCGAACAATCCCAGCGTCGTCCAACCCGCCAGGTTGGTCTCAGCCGCTTCGGTCTTGAACGCAGCGCGAAGAACCTGATCGAGGATCGCGCGTTCTTTCTTGGGCATCGGGGCGAAATCTACGACGATTTGCCCGCCAAGGCCGCGCAATCGCAACTGGCGCGGCAAGTCACGGGCGGCGGCAATGTTGACCTTCAGGCTGGCGGCGGGCGAGGTGTCGGGGCCTGTGTTCACATCGACCGCCACCAATGCCCGCGTCGGTTCAATCAGCATGTTGCCGCCACCGGGTAAATCGACCTTGGGGGTCCGAAGGGCTGCGAGCATCTCATGCACGCCCTGCGCCTCGAAGCCGCCCTGGATCACCTCATCTGGCGCAGGATCGGCCCAGTCGCGCCAAGCGGTTTCATGCGCACCCGCACCTTCCACCAGCAGTTCGGGCCCGCCGTCCAGATCACGCAGCACGGCCTCAGCCAGTTCGCGCATTGCGGCGATGTCGTCGGCAACCTCCTCCGCCTCGGCGTGTTCGGCGGCCGAACGCAGGATCAGGCCCAAACCCTCCTCGGCTCCGGCCATGCCTTCGGCGGCCAGGGCTTCCAGAGCGGCGCGGGCGTCCTCGTCCTTGATCCGGCGCGAGATGTTCAGGCCCGGTGCGCCTGGGGTCACGATGGCGAGGCGGGATTTGAACAGCAGGCGCGAGGTGACGGGCAGCGCCTTGCCACCCTCGGCAGGGCCTGTGACTTGCACGATGATCCGCTGACCCGGGGCGATGCCGTCGGTCTGGCGCAGGAACCCTGATCCGCCCGGCAATTTCACAAACATGCCGCCTTGGCCCTTCATCGGGCGGTCGGCGACGGCACGGTAGATTGCGCCGGGCAGGGGGGTGTCGTCGGCGGGATCGATCAGCAGTTCTTCCAACTGCCCATCGACCACCAGCGCCGCAGCGGCCTGACCGCCCAGATCGTCCAGAACAACTACGCGGCCAATCATGCCTGCCTCCACAAAGGATATCCCGCCGCTTGCAACAGGGCGGCTGTTTCGGCCAGCGGCAGGCCGACGATGCCGGTGAATGAACCTGAGATCCACGGGATGAACGCCCCTGCAGCACCCTGGATGGCATAGCCGCCGGCTTTGCCCTGCCATTCTCCGCCGGCAAGGTAGGCGTTCAACTCGGCATCTGACAGCCGCTTCATCTTGACGGCGGACACGCTGTCCCGCTCCCACAGCCGGTCGCCGCGTCGGACGGCGACGGCGGTGATCACCTGATGGCGTCGCCCGCCGAGGGCCAGCAGAAACTGCGCCGCCTCGGCCGCATCGCGGGGCTTGCCCAGGATGCGGCGGCCAAGGGCCACGGTGGTGTCTGCGGTCAGAACGATGTCATCGGGGTCGGCCGCCACGGCCCATGCCTTTTCGCGCGCCAGACGCACGCAATAGGGGCGCGGCAGTTCGGCGCGGCGGGGATCCTCGTCGATGTCGGGCGGCAGGATGGCGTCGGGCACCACGCCCAACTGTGCCAGCAGTTCGCGGCGACGCGGGCTGCCCGACCCCAGAATGAACTTCACTTGAAGCGGTAGTTGATGCGGCCCTTCGACAGATCGTAGGGGGTCATTTCGACCTGCACCTTGTCGCCCGCCAGAACCCGGATGCGGTTCTTGCGCATCTTGCCTGCCATCACCGCAATCAATTCATGGCCATTGTCGAGTTCAACCTTGAATGTCGCGTTCGGCAGGAGTTCCTTCACGACACCGGGGA
>CAMDHB010000411.1 GCA_945897655.1 Pseudorhodobacter antarcticus | reverse complement strand
TCATAGGCATAGACATTGGCCCAGATGTCGGTCGAAACCGCGCATTCGGTCACAGCGCCCGGCAGGAAGTCATCAGCGGCAGGCGTGCCATCCGAACCAGCCGGCAGCATCGCCATGTCGATCGGCTCCAGCAGGCCTTCGTCGCACAGACGGATCGCGTCGGCATATTCGATCGAGGCCACGTCGATGGTGACGTTGCCCGCTTCGACCATCGCCTTGATCGGGGTCGCCGGGTTGTCGCTGTCCAGCATGACAGCGCCATTGCCGGTTGCAGCCGCCCAGGGCTTCACATGGGCTTCGGTTTGTGCGGCGCCATAAGCACCGCCCCACGACATGACCGTCAGGTCCTGCGCTTGGGCCGCAAAGGCTGCGGTCGTCAGCGCCGTGGTCAGGATAAGAAGTTTTTTCATTCAGGAACTCCCAGTTTCGGTTGAAAGGACGGTTATCACTTGGCCGCGTCCCTGCGGCAGCCCCCTGTTTTCACAGGGGGAATCACATCGGGTCCAGCGCCCGCGCATCCGGCGGCGCCCAACCAATCTTTATCTTCTCACCCGGGGCAAGCATCCTCTGGCCCAAAGTGTTGCGCGACTTGATCACGAAATCATCCGACCCCGCAACCCTGAGGCGCGTGCGGAACATGTCGCCCATATAGATGAACTCCATCACTTCCGCGTCAATCGTATGCGCCCCCGCAGGCATGGCTTCGGGCTTGTACTCCACCCGCTCGGGCCGGATCGACACCAATGTCTTGGCCCCCTTGGTCGTCACGTTGACCGGGGTCGCGTCAATCACCTCGCCCGTCTCCAGCCGCACCGTGCACTTGCCGTCGCCAATCGATTCGATGGTCCCCGACAGCTTGTTGTTCTCGCCGATGAACTGCGCCACGAAACTGTTCTCGGGCCGCTCATACAAATCCGCCGGGGCCGCCAACTGTTGGATGCGCCCGTCGTTGAACACCGCAACCCGGTCCGACATGGTCAGCGCCTCGCCCTGATCATGGGTCACATACACCACCGTGATCCCCAGACTTTCGTGCAAATGCTTGATCTCGAACTGCATATGCTCGCGCAACTGCTTGTCCAGCGCCCCCAAGGGCTCATCCATCAACACCAGCGACGGGTCAAACACCAAGGCCCGCGCCAAGGCGATCCGCTGTTGCTGCCCACCCGACAACTGCGCCGGGCGCCGGTTGATAAAGGCATACATCTGCACCATGTCCAGCGCCCGCTTGACCTTGGCCTCGCGGTCCGCCTTGCCCATCCCACGCACTTCCAGCGGGAACGACAGGTTCTCCCCCACCGTCATATGCGGAAACAACGCATAATTCTGAAACACCATGCCAATGCCGCGCTTGTGCGGCGGCACCTGATTGATCGGCCGCCCGTCCAGCCTGATCTCGCCATGCGTCGCCGTCTCGAACCCGGCCAGCATCATCAGACAGGTCGTCTTGCCAGACCCTGATGGCCCCAGCATCGTCAGAAACTCGCCCTTGCCAATCGACAGATTCAGGTCCTTGACCACCAAGGACACGCCATCATAGCTTTTCTGAACATGCTCAAACGCAACAAATGCGTCGTTCTGGCCAGATGATGCCACGCCGTTCTCCCCCGAGGTCATGACCGTTTTCCGGCCCATTCTGTCCAAGACTTAAGCCATTGCCCAAAGCCAATGCAATTGACAACTTGGCACAGCACCCTTGCCACTACCAAAAAAAGCCAATCGTGCGGAATCCGACAGTTCTGCCCGCTTCTGCGGCACCCATCGCCCAATTGCCTGCAAAATCAGCACTGCCGGATCGCTCTGCCCCAACCGCCTGCGATTCTGCCCCCTCAAAGACGCAAAGGCACCGCAAACGCACATGGGCGTTCCCGACGCAAACGGCTGAAACCCTTTGATTTTCCGGGAATTTCGTTGGCCCTTTGACCACCAC
Source organism: Pseudorhodobacter antarcticus (assembly GCA_945897655.1). GTDB lineage: Bacteria > Pseudomonadota > Alphaproteobacteria > Rhodobacterales > Rhodobacteraceae > Stagnihabitans. Next base: position 1,349 of record CAMDHB010000411.1, on the reverse strand, counting down.
GAACTCACCACCAGACCGGATTGGTGCGGATGAAAGGACTCGAACCTTCACTCCGGTTAAGGAACAGCGACCTCAACGCTGCGCGTCTACCAATTCCGCCACATCCGCACTATCCGGGTCTGGGGTGAGCGCCTTCTAGCCGCCCCGCGCCGCCTTGGAAAGGGGGATTTTGCACCCTGGGCCAAGCCTCTCCCTCCTTTCTTCCCATTCACCTGTTCCCAAATATCCCACGGGGGAAGGCCCTTTGGTTCACCGAACCAAGGGGCCTTGGGGGTGTGAAACCCCCATCCCGCCCTAGCCGTACCAAACCACCTCAATCTCGATCCCGTTCTCCTCGGTGAAATAGAACCGCCGCCCCGGTTCATAGTCCGCATGATTTTCCGTGACATAGCCCGCGGCCCTGATCCGCGCCTCGGCCGCCTCCAGATCCTCGACCACCACCGCAATATGGTTCAACCCGCCCCGGGTGCGGTAACTCTCCTGCACCCCCTCCACCGGATCACCATAGCTGAAAAGCGCCACATAGCTGTCCTTGTCGCCAACATGCACTGTCCGCCCGGTCTGCATGCCCTTGCCCGCCCAGCGCACCTGCCAGTCAAACAGCCCACACATCACCGCCGCCGTCTTGTCGGGGTCCGCCACCGTCACGTTCACATGTTCAAGTCGTGCCATTCCCATCATCCTTTGCTCTGGAATTTCGCCTGAGCTTCTGTTTGTAATTTCTCAAGTTAACTTTAGGTCAAGCAGAAAATGCACAACTCCACCCTCTCCATCGGTGAGCTTTCCGCCCGCACCGGCCTCGCCGTCTCGGCCATCCGGTTTTACGAAACCCACGGATTGGTCGCCCCCCTGCGCAACGCGGGCGGCCACCGCCGCTATGCCCGGTCCGACCTGCGCCGCCTGTCATTTGCCATGATCGCCCAGCGCCTTGGCTTCCCGCTGGCCACCATCGCCGCCCACCTCGCCACCCTGCCCCACGACCGCGCGCCCACCCGCGCCGACTGGGCCCGCATCTCCACCGGGTTCCGCGCCGAACTTGACGCCCGTATCGCCGCGCTTGAAACCTTGCGCGACAGTCTGGATGGCTGCATCGGCTGTGGCTGCCTTTCGCTGGACCGCTGCGCAATCTGGAACCCCAACGACCGCGCCGCCGCCTCAGGCCCCGGCCCCCGCCACCTCATGGCCCCGCCCTCAGGCGACGAAACCTTTCCACCCGGTTAACAGAATTCTCTTTATCCTTCTTTTTCAATATCTTGCCAAAGCGTCCACATGTGGACACTCCCCCTTGCATCCCGCCCCCCTCCCCTCCATCCTATGGCCGAAGGAGCAACCGATGCCCGAATGGACCA
>CAMDHB010000410.1 GCA_945897655.1 Pseudorhodobacter antarcticus | reverse complement strand
CCAAGTCAGACAGGGTTCCTGGCCATGCGGTTCTGCCAGACCAACCCCGCCCCCAGCGCCACGGCCGCAACCACCGCTCCGGTGCCGAATGTCACGGCAGACCCGAAACCGGCCCAAAGCGCGCCTGCCACGCCGTTGCCAACCAGCATGGCCAGGCCGGTCATCAGGCTGAACAGGCCAAAGGCCGTGCCGCGCAGCGGTGCGGGCGTGGCATCGGCCACCAGTGCCGACAGCACCCCTTGGGTCAGACCCATGTGCAGCCCCCAAAGCGCCACCCCGGCAAAGATGACCACCAACCCCTGCCCAAAGGCCAACACCAGATCGGCGGCCACAAGCACCGCAAAGCCGATGGTCAAAAGCCTGGTCTTGCCAACCCGGTCTGACAGGGTGCCAACGGGCCAGGCCGTGGCCGCATAGACCACATTCATCACAACCAGCACAAACGGGGCATAGGCCAGCGACAACCCCACCTCGGATGCGCGCAGGATCATGAAAGCCTCGGATATTCGCGCCAATGTCAGAGCAGACCCGATCAGAATGGCCACCCAGACCCCCGGCCCAAGCAGGCGCAGGTTTTCCCGGTTCAGCCGTACCGGCGCCGGGGGGCTGCCTTGCCCCGGCGGTTCGCGCACAAAGATCAGCAACACTGCCACGGCCATCACGGCCGGAACGATGGCAGCGGCGAAAACCAGCGGGACATTCCCGCTGAACACCAGCATGAACAGGACGGCCAGCAAAGGTCCGGCCACCGCCCCGATCGTATCCAGCGACTGCCGCAGACCATAAGCCGCGCCGCGCCGTTCAGGTGGGACCATGTCGGCGATCAGCGCATCACGGGGCGCCCCCCGAATGCCCTTGCCCACCCGGTCGGCCACGCGGGCGCCCAACACCAGAGCGGGCACGCCGGCAAGGGCGAACAGCGGTTTTGTTGCGGCACTTAGGCCATAGCCCAGCACCAGCAGTGGCTTTCTGCGACCAAAGCGGTCGCTCAGATGGCCCGAGAAGAGCTTGGTGATCTGCGCCACCGCCTCGCCCACCCCCTCGATCAGACCCACCATCAGCGCGGATGCGCCAAGGGTGCCCACCAGATACAGGGGCAGCAGCGCATGGATCATCTCGGACGACATGTCCATGAACAGGCTGACGATCCCAAGTGCGACAACCCCGGCTGGCAGACGAGAAGGCACGGGCAGGTTCCTTGGTCACAGCGAAAATGGGGTCAAAGGAAAGATGGGCAGATTGCCCATCCTACAAGGTTATCCGCGAAGGCGGTGCAGGATGGGCAATTTGCCCATCCTGATCGTGGGTTAGTCGATCAGCGGCAGAAGGGCATCCAGCGACTTCTTGGCGTCACCATAGAACATCCGGGTGTTTTCCTTGTAAAACAGCGGGTTCTCGATGCCCGAATAGCCCGTGCCCTGACCACGCTTGGACACGAACACCTGCTTGGCCTTCCAGCATTCCAGAACCGGCATGCCCGCGATGGGGCTGTTGGGATCGTCCTGGGCGGCCGGATTCACGATGTCGTTGGACCCGATCACGATGGCCACGTCGGTTGTGGGGAAATCCTCGTTGATCTCGTCCATCTCCATCACGATGTCATAGGGCACCTTGGCCTCGGCCAGAAGCACGTTCATGTGCCCCGGCAGACGCCCTGCAACGGGATGGATCGCAAAGCGCACCGTCTTGCCCTTGGCGCGCAGTTTGCGCGTCAGTTCGCTGACCGACCCCTGCGCCTGTGCCACGGCCATGCCGTAGCCCGGGATGATGATGACCGAATCCGCATCATTCAGCGCGGCGGCCACACCTTCGGTGTCAATCGCGACCTGTTCGCCCGTCACCTCCATCGCCGGTCCCGTGGTGCCGCCAAAGCCGCCCAGGATCACAGAAATGAACGACCGGTTCATCGCCTTGCACATGATGTAGGACAGGATTGCACCCGAGGAGCCGACCAAAGCCCCCACCACGATCAGCAGGTCATTGCTCAGCGAGAAACCAATCGCCGCCGCAGCCCAGCCGGAATAGCTGTTGAGCATCGACACCACGACCGGCATATCCGCCCCGCCGATTCCCATGATCAGGTGATAGCCGATGAAGAGTGCCGCTACCGTCATCACGATCAGCGCCACAGAGGAGCCATTCATCAGATAGACGCCCAGCATCACCACGGACAGCAGCGCTGCACCGGCGTTCAGCACATGCCCGCCTGGTAGTTTCTTGGCCTTGCCATCGACCCGGCCCGCCAGTTTGCCAAAGGCAATGACCGATCCGGTGAAGGTGACGGCCCCGATGAACACGCCAAGGAACGTCTCGACCCGAAGGATGGAAATCTCAACTGGGGTTTTGTGGGCTATGATTGCGGCAAATCCGCCTTTCCCTTCTTCAAAAAGCGCCATAAGCGCATCACGTGCGGCCTCATCTAGCCCCGCGACCGCAGTCATTTCGATATGGCCATTGAAGCCGATGAAGACCGCCGCCAGACCAACCAGCGAATGCATCGCGGCCACCAGTTGCGGCATCTCGGTCATCTGGACCTTTCCGGCGGCATATGCCCCCAGAACCGCCCCCGCCCCCAACATCACAAGGGCAATGATGACCGGCAGAGTGCCCGTCCCCAAGCCCAGAATGGTGGCGACTACCGCGAGCGCCATGCCTGCGATGCCGTACCAAACCGCTCGCTTGGCGCTTTCCTGACCCGACAATCCCCCGAGTGAGAGGATGAACAGAACCGCTGCAACCACATAAGCGGCCGTCGTGAATCCCATTTGCATTGTGGCCCCCTTAAGACTTTTGGAACATGGCAAGCATGCGACGCGTGACCATGAAGCCACCGAAAATGTTGATCCCCGCCATGAATACCGAGAGCGCGGCCAATCCGACAACCAACGACTGGTCCGACCCGATCTGCATCAAGGCACCCAGAATGATGATCGACGAAATCGCGTTGGTTACAGCCATCAGCGGCGTGTGCAAGCTGTGCGATACGTTCCAGATCACCTGGAACCCTATGAACACCGACAGCACAAACACGATGAAGTGCGACATGAAGCTGGCCGGAGCGTAAAGGCCCGCGAGCAACATCAGCGCACCGCCAATCAGCAGCAAGGTGACTTGGCTGCGGGTCTGTGCCTTGAAGGCCGCCGTCTCGGCTGCGCGCTTCTCCTCGGGCGTCGGTTCCTTGACCTTTTCCTTGGGCTTTTGCACCGCAATCGCCGCAATCTTGGGCGGCGGTGGCGGGAAAGTGATGGCCACGGCATGGGCGACGGTTGCGCCCCGGATCACGTCATCCTCCATGTTCTGGAAGA
>CAMDHB010000409.1 GCA_945897655.1 Pseudorhodobacter antarcticus | reverse complement strand
ACGATGATGTCGATCGGGCTGATGTTGAAAGAGGATGAGGCGGTGATCTGGCGGGGCCCGATGATCATGGGTGCGTTGCAGCAGTTGATATCGCAGGTCGATTGGGGGCGGTTGGATATCCTGATCATCGACCTGCCGCCGGGGACCGGGGACATTCAGTTGACCCTTTGCCAGCGGACGCATCTGACGGGGGCGCTGGTGGTCAGCACGCCGCAGGATGTGGCGTTGCTGGACGCGCGCAAGGCGCTGGACATGTTCGTCAAGTTGAAGACGCCGGTTCTGGGCCTGATCGAGAACATGTCGACCTATATCTGCCCCAACTGCGGGCATGAGGCGCATATCTTTGGGCATGGTGGCGTGGCGGCGGAGGCGGTGAAGCTGGACCTGCCGTTCCTGGGGGAATTGCCGCTGAATATTGATGTGCGGTTGGCGGGGGATGCGGGCACGCCGATTGCGGCGACCGACAGCCCCCTGGCCGAGCCCTATTTGCGGCTGGCGCGGCGGTTGATTGACGGGGGGATGGCATGATCATCCGCACTGTCACCCCGGCGGACCGGGCCGTTTGGGAGGAATTGTTCGACGCCTATGCCGGGTTCTACAAGACAAGCGTCTCACCCGAGGCCAAGGCGGCGGTTTGGGGTTGGATCTTTGCCGAGGATCCCGATTTCTGGTGCGATCTGGCCGAGGTGGAGGGCCGGGTTGTGGGGATGGTGCAGTATCAGTTGATGCATCGCAGCCTGTCAGGGGCCAAGGTGTGTTACCTGTCCGACCTTTATGTGCGGCCCGATGTTCGGGGTGGGGGGATCGGGCGGGGGTTGATCGACCATGTGATCGGTTTTGCGCGGGGTCGGGGGATTTCCAATGTCCGCTGGCTGACGCAAGAGTTCAATTATGCCGGTCGCAGGCTGTATGACAGCTATCGGCCCAAGAGCGACTTCATCCTGTATTCGGTGCCGGTCGAGGGATAGGCTGACGACGGATGCCAGAGGACGCAAGATGCCTGACGCAATCTTGGCCGGCAATACCGACGAGATAGAATGGGACGCCTGATCAACAGGGTTTCTGCGCGACGTGCCCCGCTTGGGGCCGCGTGTCTTTCGCTGGCAGTTCAACTGAACCTCAATCTGGCATGCCTTAGCAACGGATTGATCCTGGGAACTGCGTTGATCGGGGTGGCTTTGGTGGTCTGGACCCTGCTTGCCCCAAATCTTGAAACGCTTGGTCAGTTTCTGGTGATACTTGTCGCTCTGGTTCTGGCCTTTCCAGTTAGCTTTCCGGTCCTGTCGCTTACATGCGCTTTTGCCTTGAATTGACATCAGTCGAGTCAGCTGGGCCCTACCAGGCGACCGGCAGGCGTTTGCGGAAAAAGCCGCCGGTGGGGCCATCGTCGGGCAGAAGGGCCAGCCAGCCGGGGGTATCGGCGCCCTGTTCAACGGTCAGGGGCGGTGCGCTGCCGGCGCTGCGCCCCATGCGGGTATCGACCCAGCCCGGATCGCAAGAATTGATCTTGACGCCGGGGGGCAGATCGCGGGGCAGGGCATGGGTCAGGGCGTTCAGCGCGGCTTTGGCCACGCCGTAAGCGCCGGGGCCGCCCAACCCCTCGGCATGGCTGCCCCAGCCGGACGACAGGTTAACGATACGGCCCCAACCTTTGCTGCGCCAATAGGGCGTGTTCAGGCGGATCAGGTCGAGGGGGGCGTTCACCATCACCTCCATCGCTGCGTCAAAATCACTGTCCTTGGACAAGAGCGAGGTGTGGCCCAGAATGCCGGCGTTGTTGACCAGAATGTCAAAGCCACCCTGCGCGGTCATGACATCGAAATAGCTGTCAGGGTCGCGCAGGTCGATGCGGGCGAAGCGGCACTTCAGCGCCTCGGCCGCCGCGCGCCCCTCGGCCGCGTCGCGGGCGCCGAGGGTGACGGTGCAGCCTTTGGCGATGAGGCCGGCGGCGATGGCGCGGCCAATGCCACGGTTGCCGCCGGTGACAAGGGCGGTGGGGTGCAGGGGGCGCATCAGGCGTTTTCGGCCAGATGGGCGGCGATGATGTCGTCAAAGCTTTGGTCGGCAACAAAGCCAAGGTCGAGGGCCCGTCTGGCCTCATAAGCCAGGGCCCAGCCGCCCACGATTTTCTCGACCATCGGGTCGGGGTTGCGGGTGATCAGTTTGAGGGCGGCGGGGCCTGCGGCGCGTTCAAGGGCGGCCAGTTGGTCGGCGACGGTGCCGGTCAGGCCGGGCACGGTGATGGCGCGGTCGGTGCCCAAGGGTCCGGTGTCCATCTGGGCGGCATGGCGGAAGAAGCCAACAGCCGAGCGGGGGCTGGCGAACCAGTGACGGGTGGTTTCGGGCACGGGCAGGTTGGCGGTCTTGCCGGCAAGCGGTTCGCGCAGGATGTTGGAGAAGAAGGACGATGCCGCCCGGTTGGGCAGGCCGGGGCGGATGCAGATGGTGGGCAGGCGCAGCGACACCCCGTCGATGAAACCGCGGCGGGAGTAGTCATTGATCAGCAGTTCAGCGATGGCTTTCTGGGTACCGTAGGAGGTCAGCGGCACCGTGTGGAAATCATCCGGGATCACATCCGGAAAGGGGCGGCCCATCACGGCGGCGGAGGAGGCATAGACAAGGCGGGGGTGATAGTTCGGGATATGGCGGATCGCCTCGAGCAGGGTGCGGATGCTGTCGAGGTTGACGGCATAGCCCTTGTCAAAATCGGCCTCAGCCTCGCCCGAGACGATGGCGGCAAGGTGGTAGATGGTGGAGGGGCGGGTTTCCAGCAGACGCGTGGCGGCATCGGGGGCGGTCAGGTCAAAGGTCAGAACGGTGGAGCCGGGCAAGGGGGTCGCGGGCACCACGTCGGCCAGAACCAGCGTTTCGTTTGACAGGCTATTGGCGATCTTGGCGCCGATCATGCCAGCCGCTCCGACGATCAGGTTTGTCATGGTTCCCCCCTTGGTGTTTCGCCGCAGGATGCCCCGGGCGTTCGGGGGCGGCAAGGGGGTGTCCGGATCTGGGCGGTTTTTGAAGTTGTGGAAAATCAATGGCTTGGGATTTCGATCTTTACCCGGTCGTAAGGTTTGCGTGATCTGGCGGATTTGGGGCCGTCTGGTTGGGGGTTCCGTGCAGGATACATGCGGCCAAATTGGGTCAGTGTGCCGATATCCGCGTCGGGCAGGGCTGCAAGGGGCCGGGGTAGGATGGGCCATGGGAACATCCGGGTTGAGGGGTCAGCCCGGTTGATCTGCGCCTGTGGACGTGAGGGTATAGATGCCGCGCTGCGTCCGTTCGAACCAGCCATAGTGATCGGCCCGC
>CAMDHB010000408.1 GCA_945897655.1 Pseudorhodobacter antarcticus | reverse complement strand
TATCTCAAGACGCTTGACGGATCGCCCGGCGTTTACCGGATGCTCAACCCCAAGGGCGAAGTGCTGCACGTCGGCAAGGCGCGCAACCTCAAGGCGCGGGTCACGAACTATGCCCGCCCCTCGGGCCATTCCGGCCGCATCGCCAAGATGATTTTTGAGACATCCTCGATGATGTTCCTGACCACGCGCACCGAAACGGAAGCGCTGCTGCTGGAACAGAACCTCATCAAGCAGCTGAAACCCCGCTACTACGTGCTGTTGCGTGATGACAAATCCTTTCCCAACATCCTGATCGCCACCGACCACCCCTTTCCCCCGATCAAGAAACACCGGGGCAAGAAATCGGAAAAAGGCAGTTACTTTGGCCCCTTCGCATCGGCAGGTGCCGTGGCCCGCACCCTGAACCAGCTGCAAAAGGTCTTTCTGCTGCGCAACTGCACCGACGCCATGTTCGAAGGCCGCACCCGCCCCTGCCTGCAATACCAGATCAAACGCTGCTCGGCCCCCTGCGTCGCCAAGATCGCCCCTGACGCCTATGCCAACCTTGTGGCCGACGCCGAACGCTTCCTGCAGGGCAAAACCACCGACGTCCAAGCCAACCTCGCCCGCGAAATGGCCCGCGCCTCCGATGACATGGAGTTTGAACGCGCCGCAGCCCTGCGCGACCGGATCAAGGCGCTGACGCAAATCCAATCCTCCCAAGGCATCAACCCGCAAGGCGTGGCCGAGGCGGACGTGATCGCCCTCCACATGGATCAGGGCCAGGCCTGCGTGCAGGTTTTCTTCATCCGCGCCAACCAATCCTGGGGCAACCGCGACTTCTATCCCAAAACCGCCGGGGCCGAAGCGCCCGAGATCATGGAAGCCTTCCTCGCCCAGTTCTATGACGACAAGGACCCACCCCGCCTTGTCCTCCTCTCTCATCCCGTTGAAAACGAAGACCTCGTCCAGCAACTCCTGTCCGACCGCGCCGGTCGCCGCGTCGAAATCGCCATCCCCCTGCGCGGTGAAAAGGCGGAGCTGATGGAAAACGCCGCCCGCAACGCCCGCGAAAGCCTGGCCCGCCGCCTGTCGGAAAGCTCGACCCAGAACAAACTGCTGGAAGGCCTGGCCGAGGCGTTTGATCTGGACGCCCCCCCCAAGCGGATCGAAGTCTACGACAACGCCCACATCCAAGGCAGCAACGCTGTGGGCGGCATGATCGTGGCCGGGCCTGATGGCTACCTCAAATCGCAATACCGCAAATTCAACATCAAATCCGCCGCCGGGGCCAATTCCGATGACTTCGGCATGATGAAAGAGGTGTTGACCCGCCGCTTTGAACGCCTGCTGAAAGAGGACCCCGAACGCAAGACCGACGCCTGGCCCGACCTTCTGCTGATCGACGGCGGCGCGGGTCAGGTCAGCGCCGTGCAATCCATCCTTTCCGAACTTGGCATCGAAGACGTCGCCATGATCGGTGTCGCCAAGGGTCTTGACCGTGACGCCGGTAAAGAGGAATTCCACCGCACCGGCCAGCGCCCGATGGCCCTGAAGATGAACGACCCCGTCCTGTACTTTGTCCAACGCCTGCGGGACGAGGCGCACCGTTGGGCCAACGGCGCCCATGTCGCCAAACGCGCCAAGGCCGTTTCGCTCACCCCCTTGGACGACATCCCCGGCATCGGCGCCGCCCGCAAAAAGGCCCTGCTGGCCCATTTCGGCTCAGCCAAGGCCGTCTCCCGCGCCGCCGTGCCCGATCTGCTGGCGGTCGAGGGGATTTCCCGCGCGATGGCCGACACGGTCTACAACTTCTTCCACGCCAACGGCTGACCCAATCGTTTAGAATTCTCGGCGTTTCGTCGCGCCTCCGTTCATCCCTTGGAAAGGATGATCCCGCCACAGTCCCCCCGAAACCCCGGGGTTCCCATGGCCACGCCAGTCTTCATCATCGCCGGTCAAAGCAACGCCTATTCCCTGAACGGCGGCAATGGCGGCACATCGCTGGCCGGGGCCTTTGCCACCCTGACCGGCTCTGCCAACGCCATGGTCGCCCCCGTCCATGCCGCAGGCGCCCCCCTGACCTGGGGCCGCGCGGGCCCCGATTGGTACAACGACGGCGACATGTTCGACCAGTTGGTCGCCACAATCAAGGCAGCCCTTGCCACCCCCGACACCTACCTCGCCAATATCCTGTGGGTTCAGGGTGAAGGCGATACCTGGTCCTTCGCCCGCGCCTCCGAATACGCCGCCCGCCTGACCGACCTTGTGAACCGCCTCCAAACCGAACTGACCCCGCTGGAGGGGCAAACCCACGACTTCCGCTTCAGCGTCCTCACCCTCTCCGCCAACACCCCAGCCAAGGGGAACCAGTCAAACTGGGACACCATCCGCGCAGAGCAGCTGAAGCTTGATCACCCCCGCATCGACGTGATCGACGTTGACAAGGCGACCTCGGCCATCACCAAGGGGCCCGACCTGTTTCAGGCTGACGGTCTGCACTACGCCGCCATCGCCAACGCCCCCATTCTGGGCGCGCTGCTGGACAAGACCACGCTGCAACTGAACGGCACGATGGGCAACGACCGGCTAAGCGGCCTGTCCGGCAACGACCTCCTGCGTGGGGGCGGTGGGGATGACGTGCTGTCGGGTCAAGGCGGCCACGACCACCTGCGCGGCTGGACCGGCACTGACCGGTTGTTTGGCGGCATGGGCCGCGACACAATCGTCGGCGACACGGGCGCCGACCGGCTGACGGGAGGCATTGGCGCCGACAGCTTTGTGTTCAACACCGTTCAGGACAGCGGAAAAACCCTGACCACCTGCGACCTGATCACCGATTTTGCCACTGGGTCCGACCTGATCACCCTGACCACCATCGATGCCAACCCCCTTGCCCCCGGCGACCAACCCTTCCGCTATCTGGGGACCGACCCCTTTGACGGCAGCGCCGCCGCCCTGCGCTGGGTCCACTATGGCGATGGCAGTCTGGTCCAGCTTGACCTGAATGGCGACCGCTTGACCGATGCCCTGATCCTGCTGGCCACCACCCCCTCTCTTTCCGCCTACGACTTTGCGCTCTGACCCCGCTTGCCAGACCCCACGCCCGCGCCCTACCCTCCGCCCCAACCAACCCCCCCAAGGGCAAACCCGATGGCCACCGTCTTTGACCACCTGCCCCCTTCGGCTTTCTGGCGCAGCGGTGTTGCCGAACCCGGCCCCTTCGGCCTGTCCGGCCTCTTCCAACCCAAATTCCCCTTCACCCGCGACATGGGGGTAGCCACTGCCGGCAGCTGCTTTGCCCAGCATGTCGGACGCGCCCTGCGCGGGGCCGG
>CAMDHB010000407.1 GCA_945897655.1 Pseudorhodobacter antarcticus | reverse complement strand
AGCGCCAGTGCTTAGCGAGAAAGACATAAAGCGCGTGCTGCAGAAATGCACCCAGACGGCATTCCCCCAACGCAACCGCTGCGTGTTCATGCTGGGATGGCTCAGTGGCATGCGCATCGGAGAGATTGCAGCGCTGTGTGTCGGGGATGTGCTAAATGCCCGCGGCGCAGGTCCGATCACGGGGGAAGTCGTCTTCTCCGCCCCGCGCGAGGTTCTGCAACTCTGGCTGGTCGAGGGTTTGCGGGACCTGATGGTCGCCAATCCCGGGATTGACCTCAGCATCCTTGCCGCCGACCAGATCCTCGACCCGCGACGCCAGCGCCTTGACGTCATCTTGCGTGTGGGACCGGCGGCACGGAACGACGATATGGACTGTCTGGCCGAGATCCCCGTCCAGCCGGTGCTGGTCTGCCATCCGGATGTGGCAGCCCGTATCGGGGTCGAGGGCGAAGGCTCGATCACCTCGGCCGGGCTCATGCGCTTCGGGGCCTTCGGTCCGGCCGGGCCGATGACACTGCGGTCAAAAGCCGGGGGCAAGCCCGGGCGCGAGGTCGATTTCGCCCGTCAGACCCTGATCACCGATGTCGCCCTGGCGATTGCGCTGGCCCGTGCCGGTGCCGGTGTGGTCGGTTGCCTCGAACCCTCGGTCCGGGGCGATCTGGCGCGGGGCCGGCTGGTCGAAGCTTTTCCCGGTTTCGGTTTTCCTGCTGTCGCAATGCGGATCGGCGTTTCACGGGGCCACCAGACGCCTGCGGCCCTTTTGGTTGCGACCGAGTTGGCCCGGTCGCTGGCAGGTTTCCTGGCACCGGGGGAATAGGGGTCTCAGCCGAGCCGCACCACGACCTTGCCGCGCGGATTGGTGCCGAGCCTTGCGAAGGCGGCACCATGATCGGCCAGCGCGAAAGTGCTGTCGATGCGCGGGCGGTGGTTCGCGGCAACGGCCGCTTCTGTGGCGCGGCTCAGGGCCACGCCGTCCTGAAAGGAGGCAAGCCCGATCAGCCTCGCCCCCGCCCGCTCAGCCGCCTTGCGCGGCTTGCGGAAGACCAAGGGCAAAAGAAGCCGCATGAAGCCCGGAATCCTCATCCCCATGGAATCCATGTCGTCGGTGCCGGTCATGACCTTCAGCGACACGATCCGCCCGCCACGCTTTATGACAAAGACACAATCGTCAAAGACCTTGCCGCCCAGACTGTCGAGCGCGATATCGAAACGTTGGCCCAGATCACGAACCGAGCCCTTGCGATAGTCGGTATAGCCTGAAGCGCCAAGGCCGCGAACATAGGCCTCATCCGCACCTGAACCCGAACCATGGACCTGAAGACCGCGCGCCGCCGCCAGTGCAACCGTGGCTGCACCAACCGGCCCACCCGCGCCTTGGACAAGGATGCTTTCACCCGCCTTCGCCCCGGCACGGTCCAGAACCTTGTGCGCAACCAGCAGCCCCAGAGGTGCGGCAGCGGCTACTTCCATGCTCCAGCCCTCGGGGACCGGCGCAAGCCATGCCTCGGGAACCACCATAACCTCGGCCAAGGTGCCGCAAAGCACAAGGCCGGTATAGAACATCACGCGCTGGCCCTTCTTGAAGCGAGCGCCGTCGCTTTCAACCACCCCCGCGCCATCCACTCCGAGTGCAAAGGGCGGCTTGACCGGGGACATCATCTTCATCTCGCCTGAAGCGATATGCAGATCGGCCGGGTTCAGTGCGGCGGCGGCCATACGCACCAGAACCTGACCTGCCGCAGGCCGCGGTTCGGGCCAGTCAGTCAGCGCCATGGCTTTCACTGGGGTTTTCGAGAATTTCTGCAGTATCAGGGCTTTCATTCGGGTCTCGCTTTCGGGTGAAGGGAAAAGGTGATGGCAAGGGCAAGCAGGGCTCCGGCCAACATGTCGGACAGCCAGTGGACCTGTCCGTTTATGCCCAGCACCACTGCCGCCCAGACCCAAAGCGTCCAGATCAAGGCCAGGCGTCGGGTCAGGGTCGCCTTAGCAAGGCTTGCCAGCGTAAGGGCCACGGCACCATTGGTGGCCGCATGGCCCGAAGGCCAGCCTTCGAACACATCGCCGCTGAACAGAACGAGCTGGATCGAGCGTTCGTAAAGATCGACAGGGATGGTCACCTCGGGGTGGACCCGGCCGGTTGCAGCCTTGATGAGGCTCGCAAGCGCTAGGGACAACAGAAAGGCTGCCCACAGGCGCGGGGCCATGGGGCGGGATGAAGGCCAAAGGCTGGCCACAAGCGGCACCAGAAGCGGCGCCACCATTCCCAAAAGCATCGGCGGCGCCGACCACAGGATCGAGGCCCAAAGCGGCATCAGGCCCTGGGCCAGTAGGTTCGCCGTAGCGTCCAGTCCCTGCAGGGCGACACCCAGCGACATCACCGGCATCAAGCACAGCGTAAAAGCGAGCGGCGGGATGCGCGCCTGGCGGATCAGTGCAAGGCCACGGGCTAGGTCTTTGGTCAAGGCGGCTGGTTGGCGCATTCAGGGCCTGTCGGATTGACGGGCCTTCCGTATGCAGCTTAATATCTCCACCGACAACTAGTCACTGTTTTGTGAGATAGTCATGAAAAGCGGACCTTTGACGCCCGACCCTAAAAATGGGTGCCCTGTGACCCATTGCTTGTCGCTGATCGGCGGCAAGTGGAAGCCGGTCATCCTGTTCTGCATTTCGGGGGGTGTGAACCGGTTCGGGGCGATGAGCCGGGCGATTCCGGTCGTGACCAAGCAGATGCTGACCCAGCAGCTGCGCGAGTTGGAAACCGACGGGCTGATCCATCGCCATATCTTTGCCGAGGTCCCGCCACGGGTGGAATACAGCCTGACCGAGCGGGGCCGATCGGTCCTGCCCGTTGTGCAGGCGATGCGGGATTGGGGTCTGAGCGATGCTGCCGTTTCCGCCGCAATTGGCATCACGCCGGATCAGCTTACGGGCGTTGTTTCCCACACCGGACACGCGGCGCAATAGGCCTACGGCGAGCATGACTTCGGCAGCTTGCGGTTTGCCGGGCAGACCGTGTTCTGGAAATTCGACTACTATGATGTCGACTTGCAGATGGCTTCACCCGATGCCTCAGACCCCACAGTAACCATTCGAATGCTGACCATCATGCTTGGCGAGGAGTACTAACGCTTTTTGGACACGGTCTTGTTAAAATAATCTTGTAGATCAGTGACAGCGCGGCTCCTCCAACTTTCAACCAACGCGCCAACCTTTTTGGGAAAATCGCCGCCAAAGCCGCTCCCGGCGAGACTTATGACAAAATCAAATATTCAGCGTATCAATGTGTGACCAGACATGCAGCCAACAGGGCTCCCCCGCA
>CAMDHB010000406.1 GCA_945897655.1 Pseudorhodobacter antarcticus | reverse complement strand
GGTCCAGGGTTTCGACGTCAAGGTCGTTGGTGGGTTCGTCGAGGATCAGAAGGTTGGAGGGTTTGGCCATCAGTTTGGCCAAGAGAAGCCGGGCCTTTTCGCCGCCGGACAGGGATTTGACCGGGGCGCGGGCCTGGCGTTCGTCGAACAGAAAGTCCTTGAGATAGGCAACCACATGTTTGGGGACGCCGCGCACCATGACCTGATCGGAGTTGCCCGAGACGGCCATTGTGGGGTCGCCGGTGAGGTTGTCCCAAAGGCTGGCCTCGCCATCCAGTTGCGCGCGGGTCTGGTCGAAGGTGGCAATCTCAAGGTTGGTGCCAAGGATGATGGTGCCGGCATCGGGGGCCACCTCGCCCCGCAGCATTTTCAGGAGCGTTGTTTTGCCCGCGCCATTGGGGCCGACGAAGGCAACGCGGTCACCGCGCAGGACGCGCAGGTCGAAGTTTTTCACGATCGATTTGTCGCCAAAGGATTTGAACACGCCCCGCGCCTCGATCACCCTTTTGCCGGAGGTGTTGGAGGATTCGAGTTCGAGGGCGGCTGTGCCTTGACGCCGGATCTGGGCGGAGCGTTCGTCGCGGAGCGCATTGAGGGCGCGGACGCGGCCCTGATTGCGTTTGCGGCGGGCGGAGATGCCTTCAACGGCCCATTTCGCCTCAGCCTTGATCTTGCGGTCCAGTTTGTGGCGCGCTTCGTCTTCTTCGGCCCAGATGGTGTCGCGCCAGTCTTCGAACCCGTCAAAGCCCGATTCGCGGCGGCGAACCTGGGCGCGGTCGATCCACAGGGTGGCGCGGGAGAGGGAGCGCAGGAAGGCGCGGTCGTGGGAGATCATCACGAAGGCGGCGCGGGTGGATTGGAGTTCGGCTTCGAGCCACAGGATGGCTTGGATGTCTAGGTGGTTGGTGGGTTCGTCGAGAAGCATGAGTTCCGGCGCCTCGGCCATCAGTTTGGCGAGGGCGGCGCGGCGGCGTTCGCCACCAGAGGCGGTGGCAACGGGGGTGTCGGGGTTGAAGCGCAGGCCTTCGGCGGCCATCATCACGCGGTAGGTTTCATCCTCGGGCAGGCGCGACGCGGCATAGTCGCCCAAGGTGGCAAAACCGGACAGGTCGGGGTCTTGCTCCATATAGCCGACGGTCACGCCGGGGGAGACGACGCGGTTGCCTTTGTCGGCTTCCGACAGGCCCGCCATGACCTTCATCAGGGTGGATTTGCCTGACCCGTTTCGGCCGACAAGCGCCACACGGTCGCCGGGCTGGATGTTCATATCCAACCCCTCGAACAGGGGATTGCCGCCGAAGGTCAGCGAGATTTGCGAAAGCTGAAGAAGGGGTGCGCGTGCCATGGCGGGGAGTTAAGGCGGCAAGCGGGCGGGGTCAACCATCTGTGTGGGACAAAGCGGCCAAGGCGCGCAGGGCACGGGCACGAGCGGGGGGGACGGCGGTGACGTCAAGGCCGGTCAGGACGTGGAGCGTGTTCAGATCGTGGTCGATGACGGCATGGTCGGACACCCAGCCCCCCATGGCAAGATAGGTGCGCAAAAGGGGGGGAAGGGGTGGAGGGCAGTCAGGCGACTGCGCAGCCAAGGGGGCAAGGGCAATCTGGTCAGGGGCAAGGGCTGGCATGGGCCGCAGGTGGTGGCGGGCCAGCCAGGCCAGGGCCGGACGGTGGGGGATGGGATCGGCCCCATCAAAGCTGGTGCAGCCGAAAAGAAGGCGCGCGTGGTCGTGGTCGACAAGGCGGGTCAGCAAGCCCCAGGCAAGGCGCAGGATATCAGGGTCGGGGTGGTTGGGGTGCAGGCAGAAGCGGCCAAGTTCGATCAGCGGCTGCTGGATCTGGTGAAGCGAGCCAAGGTCATGGAACTGTGCGGCATAGCTGAAGCTGAGATGTTGGCCAGAGGCAAAGCGCAGCACGCGGCAGCAGGCGACCAGATCACCGGTGCGGGTGTTTGTTACAAGGACATGGTCGCAGGTTTCATCGAAGCGGTCCGCGTCGCCGGGCGTGCCGGTCAGGCCGCGCCGGGCGCGAAACACCAACTGGCGCAGGGCAAGGGCCCGTTCGACATCCGCATCCGACCGGGTCAGGCGGGCCTGATAGATGCCAAGGGTCAGCGGTTGCACATCATCTCTCCGTGTCAGGGCTTGGCCTATTGGCGGGCGGGCCTTAAGTTTGGCGCAACGCGAGGGGCGAGCGCAAGACGGATGACCGCCCGCAAGAGGAGAGAGCGATGGACAAGGTGATCAAGACGGATGCCGAATGGCGGGCGATGCTGGACGATCTGGCCTTCAAGGTAACGCGTCAGCATGGGACGGAGCGGGCCTTTACCCATGACAATTTCCCCAAGGCACCGGGGGTTTACCTGTGCGTCTGTTGTGGTGCGCCGGTGTTTGATCAGGCGACCAAGTTTGACAGCGGCACCGGCTGGCCGTCGTTCTATGCGCCGCTGGACGAAGAAATTGTGGGCGAAAAGGTTGATCGCGGCTTCTTCATGACCCGCACCGAGGTGCATTGCAATCGCTGCGAGGCGCATCTGGGTCATGTGTTCCCGGACGGGCCGGCACCGACGGGCCTGCGCTATTGCATCAACGGGGTTGCGCTGAAGTTCGAGCCTGAAGCCTGATATCAGCCGGGCGGCGGGGATGGCCCTGTCGCCCGGACGGGGTGTTACTGGAACAACGAATCCGTGTTCAGGCGACCGACATTGCCGAATATCTGGGCCAGAACGCTTTTGCCGCGGATGTTGGTGGTGGTCACGCGGCGGGACAGGGGCACGATGCGACCCTGATCCAGACCGAATCGCTCAATATTCTCGACCAGGCCGCTGGTGCCGAAGGTGATGGCCACGACTTCACGGGCAACCTCGACCGGGGCAGCGGCGCCGCGGGTTTGCCAACGGCTTTGAATGTAATACCACGCCTCATCCCCAAGCAGCCCCGATGCGGCGGGCCGTCCGATGGTGGCGCTGACCGAATCGCGGCTATCCTGGCCCACGACCAGCAAGGCCAAGTCTTCGTCGGTTGGGATATAGCCATGATTGGTCTGCATGGGGGTGCAGGCGGCGATGACCGCAATCACGCCGAAAACCAGCCAAGCAAGCCAAGATGGGCCAGCCAAGTGACCCTTCCGCCGTGCCGCGCCAAACACCATTTGAACCCCTGCCCTGCCTGCCATCTGCCTTGGTCATTCCACTCAAGGCGCACGATCGACCCTATGTCCTGTTCTGGACTGGTCTCCTCGCGCAGGGCCATATGCCTTGGTCCTTGGCAACATGGATTACAGAAGGATGCCTTGCGGTTCAAGAAAGGAACGCTTGACGCTTGGTCAA
>CAMDHB010000405.1 GCA_945897655.1 Pseudorhodobacter antarcticus | reverse complement strand
GGCAAAGCGGATCTCTTGCCCGGCCCGAACCGTGGCGCGCGGGGCAAAGGCAAAGCGGCCGCCCTCGGTACTTTCGGCTTCGATCTGATCTCCAGCAACAAGGACTTTGGCGCAAACCACGTTCTGCCCGCCCATGAACCGCGCTACATAGGGCGAGTGCGGATGGTCGTAAATGTCGCGCGGTGGGCCAGCCTGTTCGATGATGCCGTGATCCATCACAATCACTTTGTCGGCCAAGGCGATGGCCTCAGGCTGGGTGTGTGTGACATGGATGAAGGTGATGCCAAGGTCATTTTGCAACCGCTTCAGTTCAACCCGCATCCGCAAGCGGAGGAATTCGTCGAGTGCCGACAAAGGTTCATCCAGCAGCAGAACCTGCGGATTGGTGATCAAAGCTCGCGCCAAAGCCACCCGTTGTTGCTGGCCGCCCGATAGTTGTGATGGCATGCGGTCGGCCATATGGCCAAGTTGCACTCTGGCCAGCATTTCGCGCGCACGGTCGCGCCTCTCGGCCCCAACACCATGAATTTTCAGAGGAAAGGCTACGTTGTCCGTGAGGTTCAGGTGGGGGAACAGCGCGTAGTTCTGGAACATCAGCGCGGTTCCCCGCTCTCCGGTCCGCACGTGCGTCACGTCCTTGCCGCCAATCAGGATGCGGCCAGAGGTGGGCGTCTCGTGCCCGGCGATCATCCGCAGCAGGGTGGATTTGCCACAGCCAGAGGGGCCGATCATGCAGCAATAGCTGCCACCCTCGATCACCTGATCGACGGCGTGCACTGCCGTCACAGCACCATAGCTGCGGGTGACTTTTTCGAGGATGATTTCGCCGACTTTGCTCATGGAATGGTCCTTTGATTAGCGCTTGCGCCCGGTCAGAGCGATGGCTGCGAAAGCTGCGGCAATGATCAGCAGGCTAAGCGCTGTGGTCAGCGTGCCTATGGCGTAAAGTGCGGGTGTGGTGACGTTTGACGTCAGGGAAGCCACTTGCAGTGGCAGGGTGTTCTTGGTGCCAACGGTCAGCAGGGACCGCGGAAATTCGTCGTAAGACAGGGTCAGGCCGAACAAGGCCACGGCGATCAGGCCGGGGAACAGAATGGGCAAGGTGACTTGGCTTAACACTTGGGGCCGCGTGGCACCCGCATCGCGCGCCGCCTCTTCCCAACTGCCGTTGAAACGATTGAGAACGGCGAACATGATCAGCAGACCAAAGGGCAGCGTCCAGGTCAGATGCGCGCCAAGGCCGGAAATAAGCCAGTTGGTTTGCAAACCAAGCGTAGTGAACAAGGTACCGATGCCAAGGCCGGTCAAAACTCCGGGCATGACCAAAGAGATGATAGCAAGGTAGAAAAGAACTCCCGAGCCGCGAAATCTGCGGCGAAACCCAAGGCCCGCGAATAAGGACACGGTGACAGTGATCAGCATCGCCAAAAGGCCGAGGATGATAGAGCGACCGAAAGCCCCGCCCAGATCGCCGTAGCGGCTGCTTTCAAAAAGGTCCGCGAACCAGTGCAGCGAGACACCCCGCATCGGGAAGGTCATGCCGCCGGTCGGGCCTTGGAATGACAGGATGAAAATCGCGATCATCGGGCCGTAAAGGAAAAGGATGAACAGCACGAACACCGCCGTAAGCACCCAGAATGTCAGCTTTGATTGCACCTTTGCCCCCTATTTCGCCAGCTCTGCCCGCACGTCCACGACGCGCAGAATGGCGGCCACCATGCCCAGCACAACCGCGATCAACAGCACAGCCATCGCGGCGGCTTGCGGGTAATACATCTGGTCGATGTTGTTTTTCATGGCCGAAACAACTGTCGAGGATTGCCCGCCGCTCATCACCCGCACCACGAAGAAATCACCCATCACCAATGTGACAACAAAAATTGTCCCCAAGGCGATGCCGGTGCGGCTGAGCGGAATGATAACGGTGCGCAGGATTTGAAAACCGGTGGCGCCGGCATCCAAGGCGGCCTCGATCACGCTCTTGTCGATCTTGGCCATCGCGTTGAAAATGGGCACGATCATGAACAGGGTGAACAGGTTCACATAGGTCAGGATCACAGCGAAGTCGGAAAATAAAAGGAACTCAAGTGGTTGGTGGATCAGGCCAAGGTGCATGAGGCCGGTGTTGAATAACCCTTCACGCCCCAAGAACGGAATCCAGCTGATCATCCGGATCACTGTCGAGGTCCAGAACGGGATGGTGCACAGCAAGAAAAGCCCGATTTGCAGTTTCAGGTTCCGCACGTGAAAGACAAGGTAAAAGCTCACAGTGAAGCCTAGTACCAAAGTGATCGCCCATGTGATCGCGGCATAGCGCAGCGTGTTGGCAAATATCCGCCAGGTCGTCCAAGAGGTGAAGACTGCGACGAAGTTGGCCACCGTAAAATCGGCCTGGTACTGCAATCCGTCAAATGTCCAGAACGACAAAAGCACGACCATAAGCAAGGGCAACCCCGTGAACACGACCAGTATCGTGGCGAAGGGCAGGACGGAAAGCTGCGACAGGCGGTTGGGGGTCATGGGTACCTCGTGAAAAAGTGGCCCCCAGTGAAGGGGGCCAGTTGGGGATCAGGAGGCAACGAAATCGTTCCAGCGCTGCACGAGGTATTCGCCTTCGTCCATCGTCGTGTTCCAGCAGCGGATGCCGCCGATCCGGTCTTCGAAGCTGCCGCCATCACGGCTGCGGCCGGGTTGTTCCATGGCGCTGCCGAAGGGGTCCTTGATTTCCACGGCGGCGGGCTTGCCGCCATACCAGTAGTCCCATTCCTCGGGCGACAGGCTGGCCTTGGTGGTTTCCGGCACGGCGGAATAGTAGCCTTGGCGGGCAACGAACGCTCCATAAGGCCCGGTCAGCATCCAGTTTAGGTATTCGTAAGCTGCCTCAAGCTTGATACCTTCAAGGTGGCTCATCAGGCCAAGCCCGTTGCCCCAGCCACGATAGCCTTCCTTCAAGCCCTTGTAGACGCAGTCAATTCCCCGACCCCGCACAGCAGTCACAGCAGGCGACCACATTGACTGGATCACCACCTCGCCCGAGGCCATGAAGTTCACCGACTCATCGAAACTGGACCAGAAGGCACGGAACTGGCCATCTTGCTTGGCCTTGATCAGGATCGCGATGGTCTGGTCGATCTCGGCCCGTGTCATGTTGCCTTTGTCGACGTAAGTGATGTCGCCCCGCGCCTCGATTGCCATGGCGGCGTCCATGATGCCGATCTGTGGCACGTTGATCAGCGCGACCTTGCCATTGAATTCCGGGTTCAGCAATTCGGCCCAGGAGGTCACATCGCGACCGATCAGGTCAGGACGGATGCCCAAGGTGTCGGCGTTGAAGA
>CAMDHB010000404.1 GCA_945897655.1 Pseudorhodobacter antarcticus | reverse complement strand
TGACCAGCTATATCGCCTCGCTTGATCTGGAATCTCAGCGGGCGACGGCGGGCAAGATCCAGACCCTGCTGTTGGACGAAACCCCGTTGATCCAGACCTACTTCTACGATTTCCTTACTGTGACGAAGGTCGGTGCAACCGGCGTTGTTCCAACGGCCATGGGTCACCTTATGCTGGGTCAGGCAAGTCTGTAAGTCTTTCTTGCGTTCGGACCGTCCAGCGGGCGGTCCGAACGGCAGGGTCCGGGGAAAGGGGCTGGGTCAATTTCACGCTACTTGATCAAGCGGCTTGTGCTGGCTTTGCTGACGCTCTGGCTGCTCAGCGTGCTGATATTTGCCGGGGGGCATCTTCTGCCCGGCAACGTGGGTCGCGCCATGCTGGGGCCCTTTGCCGATCAGGCGGCGGTTGATGTGCTGAACCGCGAAATGGGCACCGATCGTCCGCTTCTGGTGCAATATGGCGACTGGATAGCGGGCTTTGTGACAGGCGATCTGGGCGAATCCTATGCCTACCGTGCTCCGGTGGCACCGTTTCTGGCGAACGCGCTCTTGAACTCGGCCAAACTGGCGGCGGTGGCATTTGTGCTGGTCGTGCCCTTGGGCATTCTGGGCGGTGTGGTGGCCGCGCTGAACCGAGGCCGCGCCGCGGATCGCACCCTGTCGGTTGTGGGTCTGTCGGCCACCGTGGTGCCCGAGTTTGTGTCGGGGATCGTGCTGATCATGATCTTTGGCGTCTGGCTCCGCTGGTTCCCGATCTCGGCCACTTGGGATGATGGGGCGGGGGCCCTGACCCAGATTTACCACCTGATCCTGCCCGCCATCCCGCTTGTGCTGGTCCTGTTTGGCTACATCGCCCGCATGACCCGCGCTGGGATGATTGATGCGCTGGACGCCGAATATACCCGCACTGCAGTGCTCAAGGGCCTGACCTATCCTCAGGTCATCTGGCGGCATGTTCTGCGCAATGCCCTGTTGCCCACGATTTCGGTGATCGCCACTCAAACCGTCTATTTGATCGGCGGGTTGGTGGTGATCGAGATTCTGTTTCACTATCAGGGCATTGGCAGCCTGATCTATACAGCGGCCAAGAAAAAGGATTTCCCCATGCTGCAGGCCGGGGTCATGTCAATCGGCGCGCTTTTCGCGCTGACCACGCTAGTGGCCGACTTGCTTTATGCCCGGCTGAACCCCCGCATCCGCTTTGGGGGTCGGGAATGACCGAAACCTCGGCGCCAGAAGAGACCGCTCCCGACCAGACGTGGCGCGACGATCTGCGCCGCCTTTTGAGGTCGGTCACTTTCGACGTCGGGGCGGTGATCGTGCTGTTCTGGATTGGCTGTGCGATTTTCGGCCCCGCGCTGGTACCCTATGACCCTTTCGCCGATGATCTGATGAATTCCTTGCTACCGCCGTCATCCGAACACTGGTTCGGCACCGACCAACTGGGCCGCGACGTGTTTTCCCGCGTCATCGTGGGCGCGCGCGATGTCCTGACCGTCGCCCCGATTGCCACCCTTCTAAGCACGTTTCTGGGCACCGCCTTGGGCCTGACCATGGGCTATTTCGGCGGCATCGTGGATGAGGTGCTCAGCCGCCTCGTCGATGCTGTTCTGGCACTGCCCACGGTCATCGTGGCCCTGCTGGCGCTGACGGCACTTGGCACCTCGACCATCACGGTTATGGTCGTCATCGCCTTTTCCTTTGCCCCGATCATCGCCCGCACGGTCCGCTCTGCCGTGTTGACCGAGGTCGGCCTGGACTATATCTCCGCCGCCGAGTTGCGCCGCGAAAACACCCTTTATATCCTGTTCGTGGAAATCCTGCCCAATGTCCTGCCGCCGATCCTGGTCGAAACCACGGTGCGCTTGGGCTATGCGATCTTTACCGTCGCCACGCTCAGCTTCATCGGCTTTGGCATCCAGCCGCCGTCACCGGACTGGGGCCTGTCGATCTCGGCCAATTACGGCATGATCGGCGGTGGCTTCTGGTGGACGGTCCTTTTCGACAGCCTTGCCATCGCAAGCCTTGTGGTCGGCATCAACCTTGTTGCCGACGGCATCGAAAGCACGCTGCATGACTGAGGCTCTTGCATTTGATGACATCAGCGTCGCCTACCGCGTCAAGGGCCAGCTGCGCCAAGTGTTGGAGCGCGTGTCCTTCACCATCGCCAAGGGTGAGGCTTACGGTCTGGTCGGCGAAAGCGGCTGTGGCAAATCCACCGCCGCCTTTGCCGCACTGCGCTATCTGCCGCGGAACGGGCTGGTGACCCACGGGCGCATCCTGATCGACGGGCAAGATATCGGGCAACTGTCGCCCCCCAACCTGCGCAAACTCAGGCAATTCAAGGTGTCGATGGTCTATCAGGACCCGGGCCGCTCGCTGAACCCCTCGCTTCCCATCGGGGTGCAGGTGGCCGAGGTCTTTGAACTGGCAGGCATCCCGCGCGCTGAGTGGCCCGCCCGCGTGGCAGAAATCCTCGCCAAGGTGCAGATCAACGACCCCGCCCGGGTGATGCAACTGTACCCGCACCAATTGTCGGGCGGCATGCAACAGCGCGTGGCCATTGCAATGGCAATCGCCTCCAACCCCACGCTTCTGGTGCTGGACGAGCCGACCACCGGCCTTGACGCCACGGTCGAGGCCGAGGTGCTGGACCTGATCCGCCATCTGCGGCACGAACTGTCAACCGCGATCCTGTTCATCAGCCATAACCTTGCCGTCATCGCCCGCACCTGTGACCGCGTCGGCGTCCTTTATGCCGGTCGTCTGGTCGAGGAGGCGCCGACCGATCAGATCTTTGCCAGCCCGCGCCACCCCTATACGGCGGGGTTGCTCAGTTGCCTGCCACAAGCCGGGCGCAGCAAGGACAAGGCAGCCCTCGCCACCATTCCGGGCTTTCTGCCCAGCCCCGGCACCCGGAGCACCGGCTGCGTCTTCGCCCCGCGCTGTGGGCTGGCCGATGCCACCTGCCGCAGCATCGACCCGGTCTTTCACCAAAGCGGCCCTAGGGCCAGCAAATGCCATTACCCCGACCGGGCAAGCGAGTTGGAACGCCCGGCAAACTTGCCTGTTGCACTCGCCGCCTTGGGTGAAACGATCCTGCAGGTCGAGGCCCTAGCCAAGAGCTTTGGTCTCGCCGCCGCGCGACAGCCCGTCCTGCGGGACGTGGCGCTGCACCTGCGTCAGGGGGAGACCCTGGGCCTTGTGGGCGAATCCGGCAGCGGCAAGACCACTTTGGCGCGCTGCATCCTTGGCCTTATGCAACCGGATGAAGGCTCGATCCTGCGGTTCGAAGGCCAGCCCCTCGCAGGAACCACCGCCAGACGCAGCCGCGATCAGGT
>CAMDHB010000403.1 GCA_945897655.1 Pseudorhodobacter antarcticus | reverse complement strand
GCAACTGTCCTACGTGCTGTTTTTGGGGCTGGTGGGGGCCCTGATGTTGCAAGAAAGCCTGCGGTCGTTGATGCGGGCCCGGCGGCCCGGGGTGCAGCCGGTGCGGCGGGCGCATGTGCATTCCTGGGTGCACAGGATGCCGTTCAAGGTCAAGTTTCGGGCGTCTGGCCTGTATATCTCGGTCATTCCACCGATTGCGGTGGGGGTTCTGGTGGGGTTTTTGTCGGCCATCATGGGGGTTGGTGGCGGGTTCATCATGGTGCCCGCTATGATTTACCTGCTGGGCATGCCCACGCGGGTGGTGGTGGGGACATCGCTGTTCCAGATTATCTTTGTCACCGCGTTCACCACGCTGATGCATGCGCTGAACTATCATTCGGTCGATATACTGCTGGCGCTGATGCTGATCCTGGGCGGGGTGATCGGGGCGCAGATCGGGTCGCGGGTGGGGGTGCGGCTGAAGGCGGAGCAGTTGCGCATTCTGCTGGCGGTGCTGGTTCTGGCGGTGGCGGGCAAGATTGCGTTGGACCTGTTGTTGGAACCGGCTGAGTTGTACTCGATCACCGTGGTGGCGCGATGATCCGGGTGCTGGTGCTGGTCTTGCTGATGGCGCTGCCGGTGCGGGCCGAAGAGATCGTGTCGGGCTTGAGCCAGAGCCGGGTGTCGATTGACGCGCGGTTCGACGGAACATCCATCCTGATCTATGGCGCGGCGATGCGGGAGGAAAAGCCACCGGCCTGGCCCCTGTTGCAGGTCATCATCACCGTGGCGGGGCCAGAGGTGCCGATTGTGGTGCGGCAAAAGGAACGGGTTGCGGGAATTTGGGTGAACCGCGGGGCGGTGGCCGTGGACGGCGCGCCGAGTTTCTATTCCGTCATGACGACCGGGCCGCTGGAGGACATTCTGTCGGTGGCCGAGGACGAGAAATACAACGTGTCCATCCCGCGAGAGATTGGCGGGGTCAGGTTGGGGTCTGATTCGGGATCATCAGCCGACTATCTGGCGGCATTGCAGCGCATCAGGGCGGCGCAGGGGGTTTACACATTGGAGCCCGATACGGTGCTGCTGTTGCAGCAATCGCTGTTTCGCACCGAGGTTGGATTGCCCTCGAACCTGACCGAGGGGGATTACAAGGTGCGCATCTTTCTGACGCGGGGCGGTGCGGTGGTGGATTTGCAGGAAAGCGTCATCAGCGTGCGCAAGGCGGGGTTGGAGCGGCTGTTGTTCCGGATGGCGCAGGATCAGCCGCTGCTGTACGGCGTCTTGTCCTTGCTGATGGCGGCACTGGCCGGGTGGGCCGCATCCGAGGCGTTTCGACGGTTGCGGCTGTAAGTGTGTCAGGCTTGGTGCGGGTCGGGGCCAAGCCGCGCCTGAATGCTGGGGAAGGCGCGGTACAGGGTCAGGCCGCGGGCAAGGTTCATCAGCATCAGTGCGGCCCAAAGGCCGTGGTTGCCCCAGAGGGGCACCAGAATCAGCAAGGCCGGAACATAGATCACTGAAACCTGTACCGCGGCACGAACCATGGCACCGGTCATCAGCGCCCCAATGAAAATGCCGTCATAAATCCAGCAGGCCGCGCCGATGAGAGGGGCCGCAATCAGCCAAGGCAGATAGTCGCGCGCGGTGTCGCGCACATCTGGGGCGGTTGTCATCACGTCGATCAGCGGGCCACCAGCAACGGCGAAGACAAGGGCAAGGACGAGGGCTCCACCGTAGCCCCACTGCATGCAGAGGCGCGCGGCCTGTTGCAGGGCCTTGCGGGAGCGTTGGCCGATGGCCTGGCCGACAAGGGATTCTGCGGCGAAGGCAAAGCCATCAAGGGCATAGGCCATGATCGACAGGAATTGCAGCAGGATCTGGTTGGCGGCCAGCGTCGTGTCGCCCAAGCGGGCGCCGATGAATACAAAGGCGGTGAAGGACAGTTGCAAGATGACTGACCGCAGCATGATGTCGCGGCTGGCGGTGAACATGGCGCGCAGGGCGGCGGCGTTGCGCAAGCGAGCCAGGGCCGGTTTCAGGACCGGGCCAAAGGCATCTCGGGCAAGCCACAGGCCAAGGGCAAGGCCGGTGACCTCGGCGATCAGCGTGGCGGCGGCGACGCCGGGGACGCCCCAACCGAGGCCAAGGACGAACCAGACGGACAGGACGATGTTCAGCCCATTCTGCCAGATTTGCAGGATCAGGATACCGCGGGTGCGTTCGACGCCGACCAGCCATCCGGTCAGGGCATAGATGGCAAGGGTTGCAGGCGCGCCCCAGATGCGGATCGACAGGTAGGCGCGGGTCAGGTCCTCGACCTGCGGGGATGCGGGGGCGATGCGGAAGGCGGCGGCGGCGAAGAACAGGGATTGCAGGGCGATCATCGCAAGGCCCATTGCGACGGCGACCATCAATGCGCGGAGCAGGGTGGCAGATCGTTCGGGCAAATCGCCTGCGCCATGGGCCTGGGCGGAAAGGCCAGAGGTGCTCATCCTCAGAAACCCGAATATCCAGTAGAGGGTGGCAAGGATGACGGCCCCAAGGCCCACGGCACCGATCGGGGCGGCCTGACCCAGTTGGCCGATAACGGCGGTATCGACAGCGCCCAGCAGCGGGATCGTCGCATTTGACAGAACGATGGGCATGGCGATGCGAAAGACGCGGGCGTGGGTCAGGTCGGTCATTCGGCGGCGTGACCGGGGGCCGGGGGCATCAAAAAATGCCCGGTGGCCATGGCAAAGGGCCGGGCGCGGTTGTCTTGCCACGCCTCGATCTGCACAGATGCATAGCGACGGCCCGAACGGTTGACGCGGGCGCGGGCATAGGCATCGCGCGGCAGGCCCGAGCGCAGAAAATCAACCGTAAAGTCGATGGTTTTGGGCATGGGGGGAAAGCTGTCCATATTGGCGCGGCCAACTTCCATATCCTCCCACAGGGTGGCCCAGGCCAGTTCGATGATG
Organism: Pseudorhodobacter antarcticus; assembly: GCA_945897655.1. Taxonomy (GTDB): domain Bacteria; phylum Pseudomonadota; class Alphaproteobacteria; order Rhodobacterales; family Rhodobacteraceae; genus Stagnihabitans. The sequence goes on along the minus strand of CAMDHB010000403.1, from coordinate 406 downwards.
CCTGTCACCTCCAGGAACGCCGCTGTTGCGCCGCCGTGCAGGGCAGGCAGCAGGGGGTTGCCGATCAGCTTGTCATCAAAGGGCAGGATGGCCGTCAACTCATCCCCTCGGCGGTCAAACTGGATGCCCAGAAACTGGATGAAGGGCACGCCGCCGGTCAGCCATTGCAAGGCCGCCTCGCGACGGGATTTCACAACGTGGACGGGTTCGGGGCGCGGTCGGGTCATATCGCGGGCCGTTCAAGGGTGAAGGTGCCGGTGGCGGTGGCGACCGGGCGGCTTTCATCCTCGTCCGTCGCGATCACACGGATGAAGGCCACGGTGCGGGTGACGTGATGGCATTCGGCCCGGGCGATGATGCGCTGGCCAGGGGTTGCGGGGCGCATGTAGTCGATGCGCAGGTCCAG
>CAMDHB010000402.1 GCA_945897655.1 Pseudorhodobacter antarcticus | reverse complement strand
TCTTCAAATCCTTCAAGAACGACGAATCCGGCGCCGTGACCGTTGACTGGGTCGTGCTGACCGCTGCCATCGTCGGCCTGGGCATGGTCGTCATGACCACCGTCGGCGGCGGCATCACCGGTCTGGGCGACGCCATCGTCGACGACCTGGGCGCTCGTTCGTCGGGCTATGAAAACCAGTAATTTCTTGCCCATCAACTGGGGTACACGGGGCCGCGCCCAATCTGGCGCGGCCTCTTCTTTTGTTGAAAAGACACGCAATTCTGGTCGCGCCTCATCCCAACTAAGGCCATGCCTTTGCCCCATTTTTGTCGCGAACCCACGGCATGCTCAACGCGATACTGGTCACTGATGTCCTGTGGATATCGGCGCAAGCAGCAAAGGACGCACGATGAACCTGATACTGAAAAGCTTTGGCCAGGACGACTCCGGGGCCGTCACTGTCGATTGGGTTGTCCTGACTGCGGCGGTGATCGGGCTTGGCATGGTTGTACTGATCCCGATTGCCTATTCGTCAGGCAGCTCTGCCCAAGGCATCTCTGACTACATGGGCGATATCACGGTCGGCTACGACAAGCAGTGATCCTGCGCTTCAAATCGGATGGCCGTGATCGGCCGTGGGCATAAGGGGTAACACACATGAGAATGGTATTCGGACTGGTTCTGGTCTTTGGCTTCGCGCTTGCCGGGGCAGCAGTCTACCTGACGCAGAACTATTTCAAACAGACGCAGGCCGCGCTCAATCACGAACGTGAAATGCGCGCCAAGATCGGCCCGATGGTCGAAGTCTATGTGGTCAACAAGCCGAAGAAGTATGGTGATACCCTGACCAAGGATGACGTGCAGCTCATCTACTGGCCGCAAAACGCCCTGCCCGAAACCATCTTCAAGGACCCCGAGGCCCTGAAGGACGGTGAGGCCGTCCTGTTCCCCGAAGACAATCTCGAACCCCGCTTTGTTCTGCGCCAAATGGAAAAATTCGAGCCGATCCTTGCCGAAAAAGTCACCGAACCGGGCGAGACGGCAGGTCTGACCGGACAGCTTGGCAAGGGTCAGGGCGCTTTTGCCATCAAGGTTGATGTGGCTTCCGGCGTGTCTGGATTCGTTCAGCCCGGCGACTTTGTCGACGTCTACTGGACCGGCGAGGCTGGTGACAACAACGCCAGCATGACGCGCCTGATCGAAACCAGCCTGAAAGTGATCGCGGTCGACCAAAAGGCCGATGACGGCAGTGGCGGTGCCACCGTGGCGCGTACTGTGACGGTGGCCGCCGTGCGCGAACAGGTTGCCCGCCTTGCCCAAGCCGCGGCAACCGGCAAGCTGGCGCTCTCGCTGGTCAGCGGCGCCGATAACGGCGACGCGATGGTCGAGGTGGACAGCAACTCGCTTCTGGGGATCACCGAGGCCCCAGCCGAAGTGGTCGCCGTGGTTGAACCTGAGAAGGTTTGCTATATCAAGACCCGCAAGGGCGGGGAACTTGTAGACACCGACATTCCTACCGCCTGCACAAACTGAGCAGGCCCGACACCGAAGGCGGCACCACATCTAGCGGGGCCGCTTTCGCATAACTCAAGGGGCAGCAGGCTGTTGCAGGTTATCCACATACAGAACGGTCTTTAACCTTTTGATTCTTGATTAAAATCGTCATTTGAGGCATCTTTGGAGAGAGCGGGCGCCAAAGACCCGACACATTGAGCTTTTGAGAGGGCAGGTCACATGAAGCTGCAAAGCATATGGACGGCTGGTATGCTGGGCATCGCCTTGGCGACCGCGTCTGTCACGCCGGCCCTGTCACAAACACTCAGCATCATGCGCGGCACCGCGAATGAGCCTTTGAACGTGCCAATGAACCGCGCCATAGTTCTGGAAAGCGACACGGCTTTTGCCGAATTGTCAGTGGCCAACCCCGGCATCGCCGACATCTCGACCCTGTCTGACAAGACGATTTATGTCTTGGGCAAGACGCCAGGGCGCACGACGATGACCCTACTGACCCAGGACGGCAAGCTGATCTCGAACATCGAGGTCCACGTCACCCCCGATATCGAAGAATTCAAGGAACGCCTGCAACAAATCCTGCCCGGCGAACAGATTCAGGTCCGCACTGCCAATGACGGCATCGTCATGTCGGGCACCGTATCCTCCACCGCCAAGTTGGACCGCGCACTTGACCTTGCGAACCGTTATTCGCCCGACAAGGTGTCGAACCTGATGCAGGTTGCGGGCACCCAGCAGGTGATGCTGAAGGTCCGCTTTGCCGAGATGCAGCGCTCGGTGTCCAAAAGCCTGTCCTCGTCCTTGGGCGTGCGCGGCGGCACCAACGTCGCTGTTGGCGGTGCCACAGGCGGCCTTGTTGATGCCGCCAACAACGGCAACACCGTTACCCTGGCCGATGGCACCCGTGGTGCCCTTGGCCTTGGCTTCACCGCAGGCTCCTTGGAATTCGGCGTCTTGCTGGAGGCTTTGGAATCCAAGGGCGTCGTTCGCACTCTGGCCGAACCCAACCTGACCGCCCTGTCGGGCCAAGAGGCGAAGTTTCTGGCAGGTGGCGAATATCCGATCCCCGTGGCCTCGGGCAACGGCACAATCTCCATCGAATACAAACCCTTCGGTGTGGAGTTGAACTTCACCCCCGTCGTGGTGGATGGCGACACGATCAACCGGCAAATCAACGCCGCCGTGTCATCAATCGACAGCACGACCACGCTGGAATCAGCCGGGTTTTCCGTCAACGCCTTTAAACGCCGCGAAACTTCGACCACGGTCGAAATGCGCGACGGCGAAAGCTTTGCCATCGCAGGCCTTTTGCAAGACGACTTCCGCGATCTGAACGGTCAGGTGCCGTGGCTGGGCGACATCCCGATCCTTGGCACGCTGTTCCGCTCGGCCGATTACCAGCGCAACCAGTCCGAACTCGTGATCATCGTCTCGCCCCATCTTGTCACCCCCACCCGGGGCGAGGCGCTTGCGCTTCCCACCGACCGTGTCCGCATCCCGACCGAGAAAGAACTGTTCTTGTTCGGCAAGACCGCCGGCTCTCAGGGCGGTGCTGCTGGAGAAGTGTCCCGGCAGGATTTCAGTGGCTCTTATGGCTATACGATGGAGTGATGGTGATGAAATCCTCCCTGCGCCATGCCCTGCTGATCTCGACCCTCGCCCTCTTGCCACTGGCTGCCTGCACCGGCTTCAACCGCGAGGCTGGCGCCTCGGTGGATGAGGGCGGCTTTGGTGGTCCGACCATGAACAACACCCTGGCCATGACCGAAGGCGACGCCACCCTGATGGTCGGTCAGCGCTTTGAACGCGAAGTTCCGACAACCGTCCTCTTCGCCTTCAATCGTTATGAC
>CAMDHB010000401.1 GCA_945897655.1 Pseudorhodobacter antarcticus | reverse complement strand
TCCGTGCGCTGCGGGCGCTCGACGTGGGTCCGGGGGATGAGGTTATCGTGCCGTCGAACACCTACATTGCCACCTGGCTTGCGGTTTCGGCCGTCGGTGCGACGCCGGTGCCGGTGGAGCCAGACCCCGCCACCCATAACATTGACCCCGATCGTATCGCTGCCGCAATCACGTCGCGCACCAAGGTGCTGTTGCCGGTGCACCTTTATGGCCAGCCCGCCGATCTTGATCCGATCCTGGCAGTTGCCCGCGCCCATGGCCTCGCCGTGGTCGAGGATGCGGCACAGGCACATGGCGCGGGCTACAAAGGCCGCAGGATCGGCGCGCATGGCGACGTGGTCTGCTGGAGTTTTTATCCCGGCAAGAATCTCGGGGCCCTGGGGGATGGCGGGGCGATCACCACCAACCGCGCGGATCTGGCTGACCGTATCCGGGTTCTGCACAACTACGGCAGCCGGGTGAAATACGTCAACGAGGTGCAGGGCGTCAATTCCCGGCTTGATCCCCTTCAGGCCGCCGTGCTGCGGGTCAAACTCGCGCATCTCGACGAGTGGACCGGCCGCCGCCGCGCTCTGGCCGCAACCTATCAAGCGGGGCTTGCAGGGTCGGGGCTGACCCTGCCGCATGTACCGGAGTGGGCAGACCCAGCCTGGCATCTTTACGTCGTGGGCAGCCCGGATCGGACAAGTCTGCAAGAGCGATTGACCAAGGCGGGGATCGGTAGCCTGATCCACTACCCGATCCCGCCGCATCTGCAGGCGGCATATGCCGGGGCTGGCCATCGTCCGGGCTCGCTGCCCATTGCCGAACGTCTGGCAGGCGAGGTGCTGAGCCTGCCGATCGGGCCACAACTAATACATCAGGAACAGATGGCGGTAACAAAATGCCTTCGCTGAGACCCGGACGAATCTTGAAAGGTGCGTTCAGAAGAGTGAGCCGAATTGCACGAATACTGCGGTTCTCACTGCTCTCCACAAACAGTCGTGTTTACGGAAAACCACATCGTAGCCAGCCTGTCCAGTTTCTGGGCGCAGGAACGATCTCGTTCGGGAAAAATGTTAAAATAGGAGTGCATAGCTCGCCCGGCTTCTGGACGACATACTGTTACCTCGAAAGCAGGGGCCAGACAGCTACGATAGATATCGGTCACAACACTTGGATAAACAATGGCTTCTCAGCAATTGCGGAAAAATGTTCCATCAAGATCGGAGAAAACTGCCTGATAGGCCATGAGGTTTTTATCGTTGATAGCAATTTTCATTGCCTTGATCCCCGTGAACGGCATAGCGGCGGGCACATCAGTGTCGGGAATGTAGACATAATGGACAATGTCTTTATCGGTTCACGAGCCACCATCCTGAAGAACACCACAATCGGTGCCGGATCTGTTGTTGCGGCCGGTGCTGTCGTTTCCGGAGACTTTCCGTCCAACTGCGTTATCGCGGGAAATCCGGCCATCATAATTAGGCAACTCTAGAAATGTCCTCGCGCGGATTGGTCAGGTCCATGCTAGTCATCGGAAGCACCCAAGCAGTCAGCATCCTGATTTCCATCCTACGGATGAAGGTGCTGGCGCTCTTGCTTGGCCCAGCCGGTATCGGGTTGCTCAGCCTTTACAATAGCCTGCAAGGGATGGTTGCCATCACGGCGGGGCTTGGCATGAGCTCCAGCGGCGTGCGTCAGATTGCCAGCGTCAAGGGAGAGGAACAGGCGTTGTCGCAGGTGCGCCGTGTGCTGTTTGCCGCGCATCTGGTGCAGGGCGGAGTTGCAATGCTCGGCGTCTGGCTGCTGCGCGCACCGATTGCACGCTGGCTCATCGGAGACGAGACCCACGCTACCGAAGTCGGCCTGATCGGCGTTGCGGTGCTTCTGGCCCTGCTCTCGGCAGCCCAGACCGCCCTTTTGCAGGGCCTGCGCCGCATCGGCGATCTGGGGAGGGTTACAGTACTCGGCGCACTGGCGGGGACGATTGTTGGGCTATCCGCTGTCTGGCTTTGTGGTCAGGCAGGGCTGATCTGGTTTGTGGTGGCGCAGCCCTTGGCCACGTGGGCGGTTGCATTGCAGTTCACCCGCAAATTGCCCACACCGACCGCCCCCCGCCCAGGACGGTTCGACATATGGGCCGTCTGGAAACCGATGGCGCGGCTCGGCATCGTGTTCATGCTGGGCGGTTTGGCAACAACCGCGACCCTGCTTCTGGTGCGCAGCCGCGTCACGCAGGAATTGGGTCTGGACGCCGCAGGCCAATTCGCCGCCGCCTGGGGCATCACCATGACCTATGTCGGCTTTCTGCTGGGCGCGATGGCGGCAGACTACTATCCCCGCCTGACGGAGGTGATCAACGACCGCCCCGCCGCCGCCAGCTTGATGAACGATCAGGCGCAGCTGGGGTTGGCAATTGGCGGGCCTGTTCTGTTGCTGCTCATCGGGCTGGCGCCTTGGGCGATGCGTTTTCTCTATTCTGCGGAGTTCGCCCCCGCCACGAGCATGCTGCAGTGGCAAACTGTGGGCAACGTCTTCAAGCTGGCGAGCTGGCCACTAGGTTTTGCTTTTGCAGCTGCGGCCCGCTCCAAGGTGTTTTTGTTTGTCCAGCTGAACTGGAACATTCTCTTTCTGGCGATGCTCTGGTTTGGGTTGCCAATTTTTGGGCTGGAAGTCGCCGGAGCAGCCTTTTTATTCGCCTATGCGATCCACTTTATGGTTGTGAACATTTTGGTTCGCCGTCTGCATGGCTTCCGCTGGGAGGCGCTGTCCCTGCACCTGCTTGGCACCCACATGGCGCTGGCCTTTGCGCTGCTGGCGCTGTCGCTGGCGGTGCCGCTGGCCGGGGCTGTGGCGAGTATCGCGCTGGCGCTGCTGACCGGACTGATCGGCCTGCGGGTCGTGCTGCACAAGGTTGGCCCCACCGGCCGCCTCGCCACCCGCTTTGCCCGGTTCTACACGCTGATCCGTTGGCCATTGGAGAAAAAAGATGACTGACCCGACCCCCGATCCGCGCCCTTTGGTGACCTTTGCCCTGTTCGCCTACAATCAGGAGAAATACATCCGCGAGGCGGTCGAGGGCGCATTCTCCCAGACCTACGAGCCGTTGGAGATCATCCTGTCGGACGATTGCTCCAGCGACAGGACATTCGAGATCATGCAGGAGATGGCAGCGGCGTATCGCGGGCCGCATGAGGTGAGGGTGAGGCAAAGTCCCGTTAATCTAGGATTGGCTTCACATTGTAATCTGGTTATGGCGCTGTCGAATGGAGACTGGCTCGTCTTAGCCGCTGGGGACGATGTATCATTGCCGCAGAGAGCAACCGAGACTGTCGCGGCACACACTCAAAATCCCGGTGCCACCAGCGTCCTGTTTTCT
>CAMDHB010000400.1 GCA_945897655.1 Pseudorhodobacter antarcticus | reverse complement strand
CTCGCGGGGTGGAACCACCACCCGCAGCCGCAACTGCCAACCCTCCCGGGCGGCCCGATAGGCAGGCAAATCCGCCGCCTGCAACCCGTCAACCGGATAGCAGATCACAGGCGCCACCGCCTGCGCCAATGCACCATCCTGCGGCGTCTGATGCTCCGGTTCCGTCAACTTCATCTTCGTTCCCCAACCTTGCCCCCCCGGTGCACCCACACCGCGACGGCCGCAAACCTACCCCACCCGGACAGTTTGGCAAACCGCCATCTCGTCAGGCGACCGCACCCTCAAGCTCCGCCTGCCGGACCGAGGGATGGAACAGATCAACCGGCGACCGCTTGGGCGACATCAGCGGCATCACAACGCGCGCATCCGCCATCCGCGTCCGGCGCGCCGTCGAATACTCGGCCGGCATCCGCAACACCCCGTATTGGCGGCCGTCCTCCTCGTTACGATAGGTTTCGCCCAACCGGCTGACATCATAGCCGATTTGCCGCAACGCCCGCATCAGATGCAGCGACGACAGGCAGATCAGCTCCTCCGCCCCATGCATCCGCACCAGATCGACCAAGCCATCGACGATCAATTCCAGACATTCGGTTCGCTCGGCATGCGTCTGAATATCACCGGAAATGACCAGCCGCGTGCATTCCCAAACCTTGGGCGTGGCGATGTCCACAGACATGATATGCGGCGGAATATGCGGCAGCTTGCCCGAATAGGCATCGCGCAGCATATAGGTGTGCGTCCCCCAGGCGGCCGTCGTCGCCATCGCACGTGCGCCCCCGATGACAACACCGTCCCGCATCACCAAAGAATAATGCGCGACCGGCGTGTCATACTGGTCCATTTCGACCACGTCATTGTGGGGCACATCCCACTTCAACTCGTCAACAAAGACCTTCTTGCGCAACTCCAGAAACTCGTAAAACGCACGTCCGTGGCGATGAAAGTCCGAAAAGTCGAATCGGATATTCTGCATGTGTTTCCCCTTGTCAGAATGGCAGTTCCGTATTGCATGTTTAACTGCCGCAAGTTGTGCGACTCAATGATTCTGACACCATAAGTGGAGTAGCCCGGCGCCTTTTCAGGGGGGTGTGTCTCAGGTTTGCCCTGAACGGCCCAAAGGTTAAAGAATGCGCCGCGCCGCCGCGATCGAGGCGGCCTGAGACATCGTCTTGGCCCCCAGTTTGCGCTTGGCATTGTTCAGACGTGCCTTGACGGCGCTTTCCGAAATGCCGATTGCATGGGCAATCTGTTTCAACCGCATCCCTTCGGACTGCAGTTTCAGCGCCTCCACCTCGGCAGCCGTCAGCAGTGAATCACTCTCAACACCGGAATGCAGTTTTTTCACAATGCTTTGCAACTGCGCCAGATCCGACGCTTCAAAGTCGCGGTCATCGCGAAAGAACAACCCATACGTCCGCCGCCCCCGGTCCGCCGGTGTCGTCATCGAAACGGCGGCCCCGTGGTTCAATCCATAAACCGCCGCCCTGTCGCGCACCTGATGCGGATCGGGCAGGGCCATTTCGGAAAAGCGCACCGCGCCCGAATTCGCATAGACCCACTTCATTGCCGGGTCATGCAGGACCAGGCCGTTGGTTGTATAAAACTCCACCCAGTTTTCCGGCAGCGCGTTCAACTCCTCCTCCGGAAACGAGAATCCGACGCGGATCGCCACGTAGAAACCCGCCGGAGAGATCTGGTCGATCTGGTTGCGCATGGCCTGCAGTTGGGACATTCAATTAATTCGATTGCCGAAATTCGGCGGTGACTCTAGCATTGTGAGGTTAACCATTGCCCGGTCCGAGTGTATTTCGCAACCCTTGGCATCCTAGAGGTGAAAAGATGGGACAGGATTTGACCAAAGAGACCGAGATTGCAAGGCACTTGGGCAAACTCAAACTGTACTGCGACCGCGGTTTCGCCCTGGCCATCCATATCCAGTACACAAGACCTACCCTGCTCTATCAGACCTACGACCAGACTTGGTCAGATCGCTACAGCGAAAAAGGCTATATGCTGTCTGATCCCGTTGTCGGCTGGGGCCTGGGCAACACCGGATGGGTTGAATGGGCCGCCCTGTCGCCCCACGATCCGGTTGGCGTGATCGCCGATGCCGTGGCACATGGGTTGACCAACGGCTGGACCTATTCCACCGGCCTTTCATCGTCGCGCACCATTGCCGGCCTGCCCCGCTCGGGCGCACCGTTTTCCGCAGCAGACCGCGCCGAAATGGCACAGATCGTCGACAGCATCCACGAGTTGACCGAGGGTTTCGAAACCTTCCCCCCAGACCTGCAAAACCGCCTGCGCGGCCTCGCCTGACCCGCCCTCAGGACGGCTGATCGCAGTCTGTCATGGCTCCCGACCCGACATTCTGGGCGGCACCAGCGGGCACCACATACCAGCCCATCTCGGAATAACTCCACCCCAGCACCTGCCCGCCCGCCTCGGCCCTTGCGTGCAGGTCAAACTGAAACTCCTGCGGCGCGTTGGCCAGACTCCACATCAACCCGTTGCGCTGAAAACTGGCGAAGCCCTGTGCCGCCGCCGCCTCACACATCGCCACCCGGCTGATCCCTTCGCCGAAGATCACGCCCGCCACCAGCAGCGTCAACCCCGCCGCACCCGGGGCCCAGACGCGCAACCGCCCCAGGGCCAGAAAAACCACCAGCACCGCCCCGGCATAGGGTGCAGCCGCAGCCAGAACCTGCCCGGCAAACAGCCCGAAGGGCACCAACTGCACCACCGGGATCACCGCCAACGGCGGAAACATCGCGATGAACAGCCCGCTCATCGGCTGCCCGCGCAGTATGCCATAGATCAGGCACAGGGCCGACACCTGCACTGCCAACCGTCCAATGGTCCCACGCCACCCCTCGCGCCGCAGACCAGCGCATAGCCAGAGCCAGCCAAAACTGCCCAGACACAGCGCAGCCAGCGAAAGCAGGATCAGCGCAACCGACATGGGTGGCTCACACCACCCGTTCGACCATCATCTTCTTCAACTCGGCAATCGCCTTGGCCGGGTTCAGCCCCTTGGGGCAGGTCTTGGTGCAGTTCATGATCGTGTGGCAACGGTACAGCTTGAACGGGTCTTCCAGCGCATCCAAGCGCTCTCCCGTCGCCTCATCCCGGCTGTCGATGACCCAGCGGTAAGCATGCAGCAGCGCCGCCGGCCCCAAATACTTGTCGCCATTCCACCAATAGCTCGGGCAAGACGTGCTGCACGACGCGCACATCACGCATTCATAAAGCCCATCCAGCTTTTCGCGGTCCTCGATCGACTGGCGCCATTCCTTGGCCGGGCGGTTGGTCTTGGTCTCCAGCCAGGGCATGATGCTGGCATGCTGGGCGTAAAAATG
>CAMDHB010000399.1 GCA_945897655.1 Pseudorhodobacter antarcticus | reverse complement strand
CGGTCAAACAGGAACATTCGGGGCCTCCTTTGGGTGTGGGGGGAATATAGGGCGTCTGGGCGGGGATGGATAGGTGGGGTGTCGGGGATGTGAGGGGGGTGAAACAATCGGGGCGGCGGGGTGGATGTGTCCCACGCGTGCAATGAAGGGAAAAAATATTGCAATCAATGGCTTAAATATCAGTTTTTACCTGATTTTAAGACCTGAACTTGCGGGGCCGCAGGTCAGATCCATCCGCCGTCGACGGTATAGGTGCCCGAGGTGCACATGCGCGCCGCGTCGGAGGCAAGGAAAGCCACCATATTCGCCACATCTTCAGCCTCGATGAAATCGGGCAGGCATTGGCCGTCGAAGATGATCTTCTCCAACTCCGGCGTCAGCCATTTTTCCACCTGGCGGGGGGTGCGGATGAAGCCGGGGATCACGCAGTTGACGCGAATGCGCTGCGGCCCAAGTTCGCGGGCCAGACCGTTCGTCATCCCCTCGATCGCGGCCTTGGCGGTGACATAGGCGGTCATCCCGGCCAGACCCAGACGCCAACTGCACGAGCCCATGTTGACGATGGACCCGCCCCCGGCGCGCTGCATGGCGGGCAGCACGGCTTTGGACATGAAGATGAAATGGTCCAGATTGACGGCCATCCGGTTGCGCCAGAAGGCGGGGGTGATGTCGGCAAGGGCGTGCCGGTCATCATTGGCGGCATTGTTCACCAGAACATCGGCGCCCTGAAGGCGGTCAATCAACCGTGGCACGGCGCTTTCCAACTGGTCCAGATCGGTCAGGTCCATTTCAGCAAAGATCGGCGGGATGGCCGCGCTTTGCAGGCTGGCCGCAAGGGCGTGCCCGACGTCCGCCGTGCGGTCAATGAACCCCACGCGCGCCCCTTGGGACACCAAGGTTTTGACGATCTGCGCCCCGATGCCCGATGCGCCGCCTGTCACGATGACGGCCTTGCCGTCCAGCCCGGGAAATACTGCCTTGGTCATGCCCTGCTCCACCGCCGTTCGGACCCAAACCTTGCCAGTTGGTTAATTCTGCATGGCCAAACCATTGAATTTGCACCGTTTCAGAAAATGTCCAGATCTGGACAGCCTAGACACCGATCCAACGCTCCTGCTGCGATGAAGTCTGGATCGCCTCGACCAGCGATTGAATCCGCAGGCCCTGACGAAACCCGAACGGCTCGGGTGCCCTGCCCCCGATGGCATTCACAAAGCCTGCCACCTCGATCGCCTTCAGATCGTTGAAGCCCAGTTGATGGCCTGCCGCGACACAGAACAACCCATAAGGCGCGTGATCCGGCCCCGCCTCGATCCGCCGGAACCCTTGGCGGCCCTTGGGGTCTTGGGTGCTGAAATAGTTCAGGACGTTGAAGTGTTCCTGACTGAAGGCAAGGGCACCCTTTGTCCCGTAAACCTCGAAATCATGTTGCATCTTGCGGCCGGTGGAAATCCAGTTCCCCTCGACACTGCCGGTTGCACCGCTTTCAAACCGCAGGAAGGCGCGGCCGATATCATCCACCTCGACCCATTTCGGCCCGGTAGGTGAGGGGCGTGCGGTCACCATCGTGACGCAGTCGCCCAAAACGCGGATGATCGGGCCACACAGAAACTCCGCCGTGGCAAGAGCATGGCTGCCCAGATCGGCCAGGGCCCCGCCCCCGGCCTTGTCATGCCGAAAGGTATAGGGGGCGGCGGGGTCGTTCATGTAATCCTCGGCATGGATCACGCGGATGCCGCGGATATCGCCCAATTCGCCCGCAGCGATCATTTGCCGGGCGAGGACCAGCATGGGGTTGCACAGGTAGTTGAAGCCGACCTGGGTTTTGACACCCGCCGCTTCGGCGGCCAGCGTCATTTCGTGGGCGTCGGCGGCGAGGGGGGCGAGCGGTTTTTCGCAGTAGACATGCTTGCCTGCGGCGATGGCGGCCAGCGACATTTCCTTGTGCAGGGCATTGGGGGCGGTGATGCTGATGATGTCGATGGCGGGGTTGGCGACCATATGGCGCCAGTCGGTGGTGTGGTGGGCAAAGCCATAGGCGCGGGCGGCGGCATGGGCGGCGGTATCGGTCACATCGGCGACGGTGTGCAGGGCCAGATCATGGGTCAGGTCGAACACGCGGGGGGCGGCGGCAAAGCCCAAGGCATGGGCCTTGCCCATGAAGCCTGTGCCGATCAGGCCGATGTTCAGGGTGGGTTTGGTCATAGTGCGTCCTTGTTCACAATCAGGTCGGGGTCGAGTGATCCCGCAAAGAAATCAATCACGTTTTGCGCCGAGGATATTGCCATCCGCTCCGCCGATTGGCGGGATAGGCCCGCGATATGGGGGGTCAGGATGACGTTGGACAGGGCCAGCAGGGGGTGGTCGGGGGCGGGCGGTTCTTGGTCCAGCACATCCAGACCAGCGGCGGCGATATGGCCCGATTGCAGGGCGGCGGCGAGGGCTGCCTCATCGACAATGCCGCCGCGTGCGGTGTTTATGACGATGGCACCGGGGCGGAGCAGGGCCAGTTCCGCGGCACCAATCAGGGGTGCGCCGGTTTTGGGCAGGTGGAGGGAGAGGATATCGGCCCAAGCGAGGCCTTCGGTCAGGGTGGTGGGCGGCGTGGCGTCGGGCCAGCCTTTGGTGGCCAGATAGGGATCCACCGCGCGGATTTCCATGCCAAAGCCTGCGGCCATGCGGGCCAGATGGCGGCCGATGCGGCCATAGCCCACGATCAGCAGGCGACGGCCCGACACCTCGCCCGCCTCCAGCGTGTTGCGCCAGCCCCAAGGGCCGGTGCGGGTGGCGCGGTCGGCGCGGATCAGTTGCTTGGCGCAGGCCAGGATCAGCATCATCGCGTGTTCGGCGACCGAGACGGAGTTCACATCACCAACGATGCAGAGGGGGATTTTGCGGGCGTTCAGGGCGGCCAGATCGACGGCGTCATAGCCGACACCGTGGCGCGAGACGATTTTCAGGCGGGGGGCGAGGGCCAGGGTGGCGGCAGTCAGGGGTTGGGTGCGCAGGATCAGGGCATCGGCAGCGGGCATGAGGGGGGCGTAGGAGGGTTCAGAGATCTCCTCGACATGGGTGAAGGTCACGCCGGGGGCGGCCTGCAACACGGCAAGGCCTGAGGGGTGGAGTTTGCCTGCGACCAGAACATGGGGCATCAGTAGCCCCCCTTGGTGTCCGCTGGGACGGTCAGCTTGCGGAAGCCCGCCACGGTCGCCGCGGCGGCCGCGGCAAGGAACCGGCTGTCGCCGCCGATGGTGACCATGTCAAACCCCCAGGCCACGGCGCGGGCGGCATAGTCGGGGGTGCCGCAGTGCAGGGCAGCGCGGATTTTGTTCGTGCGGCAGGCGGCGACGATGCGCTGCAGAGCGG
>CAMDHB010000398.1 GCA_945897655.1 Pseudorhodobacter antarcticus | reverse complement strand
GCGCCTGCTCAAGTGCATCGAGAACGAAGTCGATCTTGGCAGATCGCGATGCTTTCCAGCCGACGATGCGGTTGGCGCAGGTATCGATCACGTGGGCGAAATAAACAAACCCCTGCCATGTTGAGACATAAGTGAAGTCACTGACCCATAACTTAGTGGGTGCCGGGGCGCGAAACTTTCGGTTCACCTTGTCGCGCGGGCGGGGCACTGACGTCTTGGGGATCGTTGTTTTCACTGCTTTTCCTCTCACAATTCCCCGCAACCCAATGCCCGTCATAAGGCGTGCGACAGTGCAGCGCGCAGCCACCTCGCCGTCGCGGCACAAGTGCCTCCAGGTCCTTCGAACACCTAAAACAGTCCAGTTGTCGTCCCAAACTAACTTGATTCTGGGCCACAAAATCGCATCCCGCCGCTGGCGCGCAGAGGCCTTGCTCGGATCAGTGCCCACAGCGAGACAGGCTTAGAAGGTCAATGGGCCAATCGGCAGCACGCCGCAGGTCGACTCGACCCCTTTGATGTCTTACGCTCTTTCCGTGGCCCCGATCCTAAGTCAGGTTGACGGTCTGCGGCAAAACCGGTGCGGTTCAGAATTTGGCCCCGGGCAAGATCGGCGGGCATGTGCCGCACAAGATCAATGGCGCGCATGCCGACTGGTTGCGCGCCCGTATGGCTGGGGCCCCGTTCACATTGCGCGGACTGGTGGCGGAACTGGCGGTGCGCGGGCTCACGGTCGACTACCACACGATGTGGAATTTTGCCCAAGCTGCGGGCCTCAGCTTCAGAAAAAACCACTCTGGCGAGTGAACAAGACCGGCAAGACTTTGCACACAAGCGCCTGCGGTGGCAGGCCCATCAGGGCGTTGTTGATCTCCAACGGTTTGTCTTCATTGATGAAACATGGGCAAAGTCCAAAATGGCCCCGCTGCGAGGCTGGGCTGCGCGCGGCAAGCGGCTGATCGGACATGCACCGTTCTGGCATCCGAACACCATGACCTTCATCACAGCCCTGCGTCATGACGCGTTCACAGCCCCCTGGGTGATCGACGTGCCGATCAATGGCGGGATTTTCAATACCTATGTCTAGCAGGTGCTGGTCCCCACCCTGCGGCAGGGCGACATTGTGATCCTTGGCAACATCGGCAGTCACAAGGCCTCAGCCATCCGACTTGCCATCAAGACGGCGGGGGCACGATTGTTTTTCCTCCCAGCTTACCCACCCGACCCTTGCGCAGCTAAAAGCAGTCCACTGGACTGTTTTCTTTACGCTGCTCACCCATCGAGCAGATATTCGCCAAACTCAAACACTTTAGTGAACAGCAGCATACATGATCTTCTGCTCTGTCGCCTCGGCCGGAGTGAACTCTTCAACAATCCGCCCCTGCCGCGCCACCAGAATGCGGTCGGACAGGTTCAGAATCTCGGGCAGGTAGGACGAGATGACCATAACCGCCAACCCATCATCCGCCAGGCTCTGGATCAGCTGGTGAATCTCGGCAATCGCCCCAACGTCCACACCCCGTGTCGGTTCGTCAAAGATCACCAGTCGGGGCTTTTGCACCAAAGATTTGGCGATCACCACCTTTTGCTGATTGCCGCCCGACAGTTCGATGACCCGTGCATCGGCGTTGATCGTCTTGATGTTCAGCTTGCCGCGCCACGCCTCGGCAAGAGCCGTCATCTCGGCATTGCTGACAATCGGTGGCCCCTTGGCGGCAAGTTGTCCCAGATGCAGGTTCTGGGCAATCGACATCTGGTCGAAGAATCCCTCCAACTTGCGATCCTCGGTCACATAGACCACGCCATCCAGCACGGCATGGCGGGGTAGGCGGTAAGTCACCGGGCGGTCGTTCAGCCGCACCTCGCCCCCGTTGAAGAAATTGCGCTTCAGCACCCCCGCCACGATCTTGGCTGCCTCCGTCCTGCCTGACCCGATCAACCCAAAGACCCCGGTGACCTGGCCCGCATAAACGGTGAATGAGGTGTTGCGCACCATCGCCCCCATCGACAGGTTCTGTACCGACAACACCTTGGCCCCCGGCGTCCGCACGCGGCCCGCGTGCCGCTGGTACAGCGCCCCCGACAGCGTGCGCCCGACCATCGCCTGAATGACCTTGTCGCGGTCGAATGCGCTGGCCTGACCCGTCACCACCAACTCGCCGTCGCGCAGAATGGTGATGCGGTCGGCGATCATCAGCGCCTCTTCAATCGCATGGCTGATGAACACAATCGCCACGCCGTCCTGCTGCAGCCGTTTGACCAGCGCAAAGAAATAGCGCTTTTCCTCGGGCGTCAGGGTCGCGGTCGGCTCGTCAAAGATGATCAGCCGGGCCTTTTGCAACACGGCGCGTGCAATCTCGACCATCTGTTTTTGCGCGGCCCCCAGACCCGCCACCATCGCCAAGGGGTCAACGTTGAAGTTCAGCGTTTGCAGGAATTGCTGCGCAGCAATTGTCAGGCCCCGCAAACGGTTGAAGAACTTTTCGTTGCCCAGATACAGGTTCTGCGCCACCGTCATCGACGGCACCAGGCTGGTTTCCTGAAACACCATCGCCACGCCATGCGCCAGCGCCTCGGATGGCGAGCGGAAGGCGACCTCTTGTCCCCCAACCTTCAGGATGCCCGAACTCGCCCCGGTGACCCCGGCAATGATCTTGGTCAGGGTCGATTTGCCCGCCCCGTTCTCGCCCAGCAGGGCATGGATTTCGGCGGGTAGCACGGTAAAGCTGACATTCTTCACCGCAGGAACGCCGCGGTATTCCTTGGTGATCGCGGTCATCTCAACCAAAGGCGTGGTCATGGCTGCACCTCGGTCAGGGCCAAGACAGCATTGCCGCCCCGGCTGGTCACCAACACCTTGTCCCCCACTTGCAAGGCCGAGGTCACCCCGTGGAACCGCCCATCTGCCCGGCTGTGATAACTGGCAATCGGTTGAAATCGCGCATCCAGCCGCACCAGCAGACCGTAAGACCGCGTCGGTGCCCAGGGTTTGATGATGCCATGCGTGCGGATGGCGCCGCCCTGCATCGGCTCGTTGAAATCTACGGCAGGTGACAGGCTGGGGGCAATCCAGTGATCCGGCGCCACCTCGTGCATCATCCTTTCACGGTAATCGCGTTCGCGCAGCACCAGTTCGATCAACTGGTTGCGCGGGGCAAAGACCGTCAGCCACCACCCCCCCGGCGCGGGTGACAAGCGCGAGGGGTAGCCGGGCAGGTCGGTCACCAGCGGCGCGCCGGACTGTGTCAGCCGGTGCCGCCACGCCTCGACCACCACAACCCCGCTGCCCGCCACCGCCGCTCCACTGGGCCAGGCCAGACCGTCACTCAACTTCTGTGCCACACCATCAAGGCCAATGGACCACAGCGCCCCCGTCGCCC
>CAMDHB010000397.1 GCA_945897655.1 Pseudorhodobacter antarcticus | reverse complement strand
GATCCCCGGCAAGCGGATGGGGGAGGCGACCACGATTGCGATTGTGGCGACGGATGCGAGGCTTACTCAGGCGCAGGCGACGCGGGTGGCGGTGGCGGCGCAGGACGGGATCGCGCGGGCGGTGGTGCCGTCGCATACCCTGCTGGATGGGGACCTGGTCTTTGCCGCCGCGACCGGGGAGCGGGAGGTGGATCCGGTTCTGGGGGTTTATCAGATTGGTCACGCGGCGGCGGTGTGTCTGGCCCGGGCGATTGCGCGGGGGGTGTTTTTGGCGCGGACGGTGGACGGGGATTTGCAGCCAACGTGGCGGGCGGGGTGAGGCGTCCCACGCGTGAACGGTTCTGAAAGTTTTAGATCAGTAGTTTGATTCTTTTCATTCGGCGGATCTTAACCTTTGTCCCACCGGGACAGAGCATCTTCATCCGTCTGTTTGGCGGCGACCCAGTCCGCCCCATCGGCACCGATTTCCTTTTTCCAGAACGGGGCGCGGGATTTCAGGTAGTCCATCAGAAACTCGGCCGCGGCAAAGGCATCGGCACGGTGCGGGGCGGCGGTGGCGACCATCATGATCGGCTCGCCTGCTGTGAGCAGACCGTGGCGGTGGATGACCAAGGCGTCGGTCAGCGTCCAGCGGGTGATGGCGTCTTGCATGATGGCGGAAATGGCGCGTTCGGTCATGCCGGGGTAGTGTTCGATCTGCATGGCCGACAGGGTGCCGCAATTGTCACGCACGATGCCGGTGAAGGTGACAATGGCCCCGGCCTTGGTGCCTGACGCAAAGGCGTTGCTTTCGGCGCCAAGATCAAACGCTTCGGTTTGAACGGACAGGCGCATGTCAGCCGCCGGTCATTGGGGGGAAGAAGGCCACTTCACGCACGCCCGCAAGGGGTGCGTCAAAGTCGGACAGGTCCTGGTCCAGCGCCACGCGCAGGCTGGTCAGGTCGGCGAAGGCGGCTTCATACCGCTCCTCCCGGGCCACCAGTTCGGCGATCAGGGCGCGGACGGTGGGGGCGGTCGTCTCCAGCCGCTCACGCGGCAGTCCGATCCGTTCGCGGACCCATGCGAAATACAGGACGTCGATCATTTGTCCTCTTTCAAGAAGGGCAGCGATTTTCTGAAATAGTCCCAGCCGGTGACAAAGGTCAGGGCTGCGGCGATCCAGATCAGGACCAATCCCGCCAGCGTGGCATAGGACGAGCAATCGCCGCGTGGCCCGCAGGACCGGATGGGGTCGCGCAGGCCCTGGGCCACCAGTTCATTGAACTGCGTGGTGGTCAGGCCTTGGCGGGCGATGCCTTCAAGATGCTCCAGCCCGGTGCCAAGGAACAGGACAGCGATTGCAACCATCTGGGCAGAGGTTTTCCATTTGGCGAGTTTGGTGACCTTCAAGAGCCCGGCCTTGGCACCAAGGTATTCGCGCAAACCGCCCACAAACACCTCGCGGAACAGGATCACGGTGGCGGGCAGGATCAGCCAGGGGTTCATGCCGGAATAGCCGGTGATGATGAGGAGGGCGATGACGACCATGGCCTTGTCGGCGATGGGGTCCAGCATCGCGCCAAACTTGCTTTCCTGTTTCCATAGGCGGGCCAAGTAGCCGTCAAAATAATCGGTGATCGCGGCAGACACGAACAGGGTCAGGGCGAACCAGTCGGCATAGGGACGGTGGAAATACAAAAACATGATCGGCACGCCGGGTGCGGCGAGCAGACGCAGGAAAGTCAGCGTGTTGGGGATCGTCCACCGCATGGCCTGTCGTACCCGATGGGGTGGGCAGGGGGAAGGGGGGTTAAGGGGATGAGCGCCCTAGAGGCAATCGTGCAGTGCGCTCAGCACATGGTGGCCGTAGGCGGCATTGCCGTGCAGGTAGTCGGTGGGGGGTTGGGGCTGGGTGTCGCTGGGGCCGAGGCGGGTGGCGCCGCGGCGGAAGTCGGGATGGGTGAAGAATTGGTGCAGGCGGACTTGGGGAGGCGTTGGGATGTATCTGGCGAGGTCGTTGTAAGCGCGTATGGCGGCGCGGTCCAGCATCTGGGTCAGCGCCGGGCCGTCGCCGCTGCGGTGGAGGGTGGCAAAGCCCTGATGATGTCTTGATTGGTCCAGCACCTGGGCCGAGAGGGCGGGGTGGGGGATGGCAAACAGGCGGGCGGCGGTGGCGGGGCGGATCTGGGTCAGCAGGGGGATGGCGGGGGCGGAGCGGATGATGCCGGTGAGCGCCAGTTCAAAGCAGTTTGCGCTTAGCAGGTTGGGCGCGTCCAGCGGGGCGGCTTGGGTTGAAGGCAGGCCTGGCCAGCGGGCGTGGGTGTAGAGTTGCAGGGCGTGGAAGGTGCTGGGGGTGCCGCCGCAGAGGGCGATGACGTCGAAGGCGGTCAGGTCGAACTGGGTCTGGCCGGTGAGGCGGTGGAGTTTGGCGGGGTCTTGGGCGGTGAGGGTTTGGTCGGTGACCTGAAACTCGGCCACATCGCCTTGCACGGCGGCAAAGGTCAGGTCCATGCGGGGCCAGTGGCTCGGGGAGGCGCGCCATGCAAGGCGCAGGGCGGCGGTATGGCTGGCGCCGACGATCAGGGTTTTCAGGGTCATGTCAGGAAGGCTTCGGCAAGCGCCTCTTCGCAGATAAGGGCGTCTGGGTTGGTGTCAGGGGTGGTTGTGGGTGCGTCGGGGAAGGGGGCGAGGGCGTGAGCGTGCAGGAACTGGGCCATGACGAGGTCAACACCCTTTTGGGTGATGGAGCGCAGGTTGGGGGCGAAGAAGCGGCCACGGGCGGCGGGGTGGGTGATGACCTCATACGACGGCACATAGTCGGTGTCGGGGTGGGCGGCGGTGAAGTCCTGGGCGGCGGCGCGCAGGGTCGCCTTGGATGCGGTGCTGGCGGCGAGGACATGGTGGCCCGAGGCGGTGGCGGTCAGCGGCACGGGGGAGACGGTGAGGAGGAGGCGCATGGCGGGGTTGAAGCTGTGGAGGAGGTCGCGGGCGGTGGTGAGGTCCTGCATAACCTCGGGGTAGGTGAAATTGTGGAAGGTGATGTCGTGGTCCGGCGACGGGTCGGCGATCAGGCCGGGGGCGGTGGGGTAAGTGGTGCCGGTGGCATCAACCCAAGCTTCGGTCAGGCCGAGGGTGAAGATGAAGAGGTCGGTTCGGGTGAAAAGGTCGCGCAGGCGGCGCAGGTGGAAGGCGCGGAGGGTTTGGAGTTCGTGGGTTGAGGCAAAGCCGCCGGGTTCGATGCCGGGGCGAAGGGCGTCGTAGGGGCGGCCGTCGCGGTGCCAGATGGACCCAGCGCGCAGGTGGCCGGTGGTGGTGTCTTGCAGCAGTTGGGCCAATTGGCGGGCGGTATAGATGTTGCCGTAGCGGGCGGAGTAAAGGCCAAAGCCGTAGGCGCCGGGGTTTTCAAGGCCG
>CAMDHB010000396.1 GCA_945897655.1 Pseudorhodobacter antarcticus | reverse complement strand
CCGATTGAAGTTTTACAGCAGCACCTTTGGCGGCGACGTTTCGGATACGGTGCTCGAATTGCAGGATGGCGGCTTTGATACCATTGAGCTCAGCAAAAGCTTTGTCGATCTCAACCTGTATTCCAACGTCGAAGGTCTGAACAACAGTTATTATTCGGGCTCCGGTGTGGTCAAGCTGGGTTCCACAGCGCGCGGCAATGAGCTGGACAACAGACTGGTCACAGGTATCGGTGACGACAGGCTGGATGGCGGCGATGGGCATGACACCCTGACTGGCGGCGAAGGCAAGGACCAGTTCATTTTTGGCAGCCGTCCGGGTACCGGACCTAATTTTGACGCCGAAAGTTCCGATGTAATCACCGATTTCACGCGTGGTTCGGACAAGTTGGCACTGAACTTCTGGTCGTTTCAGGCTTTGGGAAACGGTGGCATTTTGGCCTCTGCCTTCAAGGTGATCAGTGGTGGCGGGGTGGTCGATGCGTCTGACCGGTTGCTTTATGACCAGACCACGGGCCAGTTGTTCTATGACAGAGACGGCAATGGCGCTGCTGAACGCTGGCAGATTGCGGTCTTTTCCAACCAAGCGCAGTTGAGCGTGACCGATTTCATTCTGACCTTCTGATGCAGGCAGAACCGTCCAGTTTTCGCCAACTTTCCCCTTGTGCCCTAGACCCCGTCGCCCAAATCCGCCATACCTCCTCCAAACCGACTGGAGGCTCAACTATGTCTTTCCTGAAACGCCTGCTGACCTGGTGGAACAGCCAGACCATCGGCACCCAGATCTTCACCGCCCGCAATGGCCACAAGGTCGGCGAGGATTCACAGGGCAACATCTATTATCAAACCGCTGACAGCAAACGCCGTTGGGTGATCTACAATGGCGAAATGCAGGCGTCGCGTGTCTCGCCCGATTGGCACGGCTGGCTGCATTTCACCTGGGATCAACCGCCGTCTGCTGTTCCCTTGGCCCACAAGGCTTGGGAAAAACCGCATCTTGAGAATTTGACAGGCACCACGGCGGCCTATGCCCCGACCGGGTCGATCCGTGCCGCGGCCCCGGTCGCTCGGGCGGATTACGAGGCTTGGGCGCCCAAGTGATGGCTGAGAATCGTCTGGAAGTGCTGGTTGGGGCTTTGGTTCTGGCGGCCGCTGCCGCGTTTTTCGTCTATGCGGTCCAGAATAGCGGCCTTGGCGGTAATGCTGACACATATACGCTGAAAGCCAGCTTCAGGTCCGTTCAGGGCATTTCGGCCGGATCGGATGTCAAACTGGCCGGCGTCAAAGTGGGCACAATCACGTCCATGACCCTGAACCCGACCACTTATTTTGCCGATGTCGTGGTCGACATCGACAAGGACATCCTGCTGCCCACCGACACAGCGATCCTGATCTCGTCCGAGGGTCTTTTGGGCGGCAATTTTGTCGAATTGATCCCAGGCGGCATGCCCGACAATCTGGCCCCTGGTGACGAGATCGAGGATACCCAAGGCGCCGTTAGTCTGGTGCAGCTCTTGATGAAATTCGTGGGCGGCAGTTCTGACTCCGCGCCCACCGAATAATGCGCGGCGCGGTACTCTTTGTTTTGCTCGCCTCGGTGCACGGCGCCTCGGCCGAGATTCTGGTGGCCAATGCAGGCATCCTGCGCGCCCAGGACAAGATGACCGGGGTTGTGTCCGACTACAATCTGCCCACCGGCGGCTCTCAGACCATGGGCCGGCTGACTGTAACGCTGGACGAATGCCGCTACCCTTCCGACCTGTCGATGGCCGAGGCTTACGCCCACATCACTATCATGGACAGTCAAGGTGCCGATCCCCTGTTCAAGGGCTGGATGGTGGCGTCATCTCCCGCCCTCTCCGCCCTTGACCACCCGCGCTATGACGTCTGGGTGCTGCGCTGTGACGTACCGCAAACCAGCGAAGTCGAAGGCTCGGGCGGATAATCCGGCGGCGCAAAATCCGCCCGTTGTACAATCGCATCGGCCAAACGGCGGTGATATTCGGCCCTCGGAATTTCCACCGCGCCCAGGCTTGCCAGATGCGGCGTCAGGAACTGGGTGTCGAATACCTGAAATCCCCCGCTCCTCAGCCGGTGCACCAGATAGGCAAGCGCCGTCTTTGACGCATTGGTTGTCCGGGAAAACATGCTTTCGCCAAAGTAGGCCGCCCCGATCACGACACCATAGACGCCCCCCACCAAGGTCTCTCCCTCCCAGATTTCCAGCGAATGCGCGTGGCCTGCGGTATGCAGGTCCTGATAAACCTTGGAAATCTCGTCATTGATCCAGGTTTCCTCGCGATCGGCACAGCCTTGCACAACCTCGGCAAAGGCCAGATCAACCGTTGCACGTTGCCCCCCCTGCAACATATGCCGCCGCAAACTGCGCGAGATGTGAAACCCGTCCAGCGGAAAGACACCTCGCCGCCGCGGATCGACCCAATGAATCTCAGCCGAGTCCCGGCTTTCAGCCATAGGAAAAACACCTGCGGCATAGGCCCGCAGCAGCAGGGCAGGGGTCATGGGCCAACCGCCGTAAGGCCCAGTTGGCGCAACAATGCGGCGCGCAGATCGCGCCCCACCCCGCGTGGGGTGGCATCGGCCCCAACCAGATACAGGCTGACTTCTGGCAGCGGCGGCAGGCGGGGATGGTCCTGATACTCGGTCAGGTCGCTGGGGGCGGTGCCACGTGCCACGCATGTCACCGCCAGCCCGGCCCTTACAGCGGCAAAGATCCCTGCATGTGCCCGGCTTTGCACGGCAACGCGCCAGTTCTGCCCCGCTCCTTCCAATGCAGCAATCATGGCCCGGCGAAAAACGCAGCCCTCTGGATAGGCGGCCAGATCGACCTGCCCGCCCGTGGGCGCAGACCCAACCCAGACCAGAGGCACCCGTGCCTCGGCAAGGGTTTGCGCCGGGCGGGCGGCCATTGTAACCAAAGCAAGGTCCAGTTCCTGCCGCTGCACCGCGGCCACCAGATGGGCCGACAGATCGCAGGTGATCTCGACCTCGGCCCGCTCCAGCGCCACCTCGCTCAGCGCCGGGCCCAGCCAGCCCAGCGCGTAATCATCCGGCATACCCAACCGCAGCCTGGTTCGATTGGGGCGCGATCTTGTGGCCGACAACATCTCGTCATAGGCGCCCAGAACACCCAACGCGCGGGCGTACAATTCTGCCCCACGCGGGGTCGGTTGCAGGCCCTGCGGCCCGCGCAAGAACAAAGGCGCACCCAGTTCCGTCTCCAGCATCTTCAAGCGCATCGACATGGCAGCCTGCGTGCAGGCCAGCCGCTCGGCGGCGCGGCTGATCGACCCCGCCTCGTGCATCTGCACAAAGGACCGTAGCAGCCGAAGTTCGATATCCATGCCATAACCCCGGCTGATGCCCGCCTTAACCAGCTTTTGTTTTACACCTTACCGCCGCCGCCGCAGGGTGGAAAGCCA
>CAMDHB010000395.1 GCA_945897655.1 Pseudorhodobacter antarcticus | reverse complement strand
TGCTGCCAAGGTCCGAACACAAGGTGCCGCAAGAAATTTACGATCTGTTCCCGGTGCTGAAAACCATGTCCGCCCGGCGTGGCGGCGATTTGTCCGGCGGCCAGCAGCAACAGCTTGCCATCGCCCGCGCCATGATCATGCGGCCCAAGGTTCTGCTGCTGGACGAGCCGACCGAGGGCATTCAGCCCAGCATCATCCAGCAAATCGGCCGGGTGATCGAATATCTGAAGGGCAAGGGCGATATGGCGATCATTCTGGTCGAACAGTATTTCGACTTTGCCTACGGCTTGGCCGATCAGTTCTATGTCTTTCGGCGCGGGGCGGTGTCGGCCTCAGGCTCCACCAAGACCTTTGACAAGGCTGTTTTGCGGGCCGAGGTTTCGGTCTGACATCTGCGCCAGAATGCCGGGGATGTTCTGCTTGACCTTGAAGAACCCGGCGGTGGCGTGCGGCCAGATCGCATTGTCCCAATCGCGCCGCCATTCACAAAGGGTGATCCCGGCCTTGGCCAGCGATGGCCCCGCCTGATCCAGCCAATCGCGCAAGGGGCCACGGGTGACATAGGGCGTGGCGATCTGCGTGGCCCCGGCACCTGTGGCCCATTTGGCCAATGCGGCAGGGTCCAGGGCGCGCATTTTCTGGCAGGCAAGGCCCGACCGCAGGGCGGCATCCGCCAAAGCGCCGTCTTCAAACCGCAGCACCAGATCGGATACGGGCAGGTCAGACCGCAGATGACCCGCCGCGAGCGTGGCCGCCGTGCGGATGTCCAGTACGGCAAGGGCGAAATCCTCGACCCGGCAATCCTCATCCGTGATCAGCAGGGCGGTGGGGCGGCCCGGCACGGGGGGGATGACCGGGCGCAGGGGCAGAACCGGGGGCAGGCCGTCAGGCTCGGTTCCCTCCAGCCCTTGGGTCACCTCGGCCAGATCAGTGGGGCGGGGGGCAAAGCGGCCTGCGGTGAAGGTGGTGATGTTCTGGGCATCGGCAGGATAGGGTTTGCCGCGCGTGTGCAGCCCCGCGACCCAGCGCCAGCCAAGGGTGTTGGATGCGGCATCCCCGTCCAGCAAGTGGCGGTAGAAAAAATCCGCGCCGACCCGCCAAGGCAGCCCCAGCGTAAAAATCCAGATCGAGGCGAACCACATCCGCGCGTGGTTGTGCAGATAGCCGGTGTCGACCAGTTCGGTGGCCCAGGCGTCAAAACACTCCAAGTCTGTCTGTCCGGCGCAGGCCCTCTCGACATCGCGGCGCAGGCGGCGGTCACGCTCCAAGGCTGCAAGGTCACCCGCCAGCCCGCTGCGGTAGCTGTCCCAGACCTGCGGGCGGCGTTCCAGCCAGCCCTTGAAATAGCCGCGCCAGATCACCTCTTGCACGAATTTTTCAGCCTCTTCAGCGCCATGCGCGGCAATGGCGGCGGCGACGGCATCCTGTTCCAGCACCAGCCTGCGCCGGATATAGGGTGACAACACCGACACCGCCTTGTGTGCGCCGGGGCCGTTGTCGGTGTTGCGACCGTTGGCATAGCGCCGCCCCATGCGGGGGGTGAAAGCGGCCATGATCTTCTCACCCTCGGCGCGGGTCGGGGTCATTTCGGTCATTTGGTCCAATTCTGGGGTCATGTGCCGCAATACGCCTCGATCATCGGGCGCAGGGCGACGCGTGCGCGCAGTTTTGCCGCCATCAGATACATGCCGCCGATCTTGCGGTGCAAAAACAGCGTGGCGGCGGGCGGCACATGGGCCAGATCGCGGTCGTTTCCAATCGCCATCCCCATGTCGCGCAGGGTCTCCATCAGATCGCTGCGGCCAAAGTCATGCGGGGTGTCCTGCCGCAGCGGCCCCATCGCGGTGTTGAACATCGACTGGATCAGATCCTGATGATGGGGCGCGGTGGTGGGGCCGAAATAGCCGATGCGCAACATCGCGGCCCGCGTCTCCGCCTCCCCACCCTCCAGCGCCACCCGGCCCAAAATGCGGAAATCGGCGGCGAGTTCGGGGGCGATGGGTTGCACCGCGCCGAAATCCAACAGAACGATGCGGCCGGTCTTGGGGTCATAGCGATAGTTGGCAAGGTTGGGGTCGGTCTGCATCGCGCCGAACTGAAACAACTCGCGCAACACAAGGTCGATCAGCGCCGTTGCAACCCGGTCGCGCAGGGCTTGGGGGGCATCCAGCAGGCTGTCCAGGGGGGCGCTGTCCATGAAGCTCATCGCCAGAACCTGCGGGGTGCACAGACCCTCATGCAGGGTGGGCACGGCAAACACGTCCGACCCGTCCAGCAGCGCAGCGAACCGCACCAGATGCCGCGCCTCGGCCAGATAGTCCGCCTCGGCATGCAACTGGCGCTTGGCCTCGGCCAACAGGGGGCTGATGTCCATGCCGCGCGGCATAAGCCCCGGCATGCGCAGCAGCGTCGCCACATTGTCCACATCGCTGTCAATGCTGCCGCGCACGCCGGGATACTGCACCTTGATCGCCAGATCCTGCCCATCATGGGTGACCGCCCGGTGCACCTGCCCGATCGAGGCGGCAGCAAAGGGGCGCACGTCAAACCGGGCAAAGCGGCTGTACCACCCCGTGCCCCATTCGGCATTCAGGGTGGTTTGCAGCTGTTTTGGCGGCATGTGGCGGGCATCATCGCGCATCCGGGCCAGAATCGCCGTCAACTCACCCGGCAGGACCAGTCCCGTGTCCATCGACAGCATCTGCCCCAGCTTCAGCGCCGCCCCCCGCAGATGCGACAACCCATCCGTCAGGTGCCGCGTATTGGCGGGCGTCAGCAGCAGTTGCCCAAGGTCGGGCCGCTTGCCACTGGCCAGCGCCCGCAATCCCCCCGCCGCCACATTGCCCGCGATCCCCGAGGCGATGCCGCCAAACCGGAACAGCCGCGCCGCGCGGCCCGTGGGCACCGCAGCCCCCTTGTCAAAGTCTGGTCCATCCTCACCCACGGGCCGCAAGCCTGCGCAAATGCCAGCGATAGATGACCGGGGCCAGGATGTGGTCATAGCCAGCCGAGGCAACCTGCCGGACCCCCGGCAACCCCACGACCCGCCCCAGCCAGCGATAGCGCGGCATCTGCGCCCACAGGACCAGAAAGGCCGGAATGCCCGAGGTCAGCCTGCCCTCATGCAGCACATAAAGCCTGCGCGCCGCCGTATCGGCATCAATCCCCCAAGCGGTGCGGGCGTCCGTATTCAGATCGTCAAACCGGATCGGCAGGGCGTTCGCACCGGCATAGCGGGCATAGTGCCCGATCTCGAAATTGCAGACCGGGCAGTTGGCGTTGTAGAGAACGGATGTCTTGGGGCTGTTTTCCATGAGGGTCAGTTAGGACAGCGTTACGATAAATCCAGCGCCCGTTCTGTCGCGGGCGCAAATTCCCGTCCATTGCCCCTGCGGTTTGGCCCTTGGATCGGACAAAATGCGCTATATCTGCTTCAGGTGGGCAATGAATC
>CAMDHB010000394.1 GCA_945897655.1 Pseudorhodobacter antarcticus | reverse complement strand
CACCTTGACCCCGTAACCCTCATTAGCATCTTCCCATGTCCAAGGGGCCAATGCCAACGGCAAGGGGGCATAGCGCCCCCTTACTTCATCAGTGCCCCCAACACCGCCTTGGCGTCCGCGCTGTCCCACTCCGCCCCGCCAATCAAACGTGCCACTTCGGCGCCATCGGGACCAATGATCACCGTCACCGGCAACCCCAAAACCCCCATTTGCCGCGCCAAAGCCGAATTCGGATCGCGCCAGATCGTCAGGTCATCCACCGCCGCCTCCTCCAGAAACCGCTGCAGCGCCGGCACCGGGTTGGGCCCCGTCGCCACGGCCAACACCGTCAGATCGGGCATCGCAGCCTGCAATCGGTCCAGACTGGGCATCTCCTCGCGGCAGGGCGCGCACCATGTGGCCCAGAAGTTCAGCACCACCCAGCGCCCCTGCAACTCGGCCAACCCATGCGGTGCCTCGGCCAAATCCACCAGACCCACCTCAGGCACAGGCCGCCCTTCGGCAATCACCAGTTTGGCCATGTCGCCCGTCAGCAAGGCCGGGTCGACCGCTTGCGCCGACCCCGCATTTGCACCCAGCAGCAAGCCCGTATAAAGCAGCCAAACCAGTTTCCGCATCATTCCTCCAAAGGCCGTCCCATGACCGCACTCAAAGACACCAAAGCCAACGCCATGTGGGGCGGTCGCTTTGCCTCAGGCCCCGATGCGATCATGACCGCCATCAACGCCTCCATCGGCTTTGACCAGCGGCTTTACGCTCAGGATATTGCAGGCTCCCGCGCCCATGCCGCCATGCTGGCCGCCACTGGCATCATCACACCTAACGATGCTGCAGCAATCGGGGAAGGCCTCCTCACGGTCTTGTCAGAGATTGAGGGCGGCACCTTCACCTTCCGCACCGATCTGGAAGACATCCACTTGAACGTGGAATCACGTCTGACCGACCTGATCGGCGAACCCGGAAAACGCCTGCACACTGGCCGCAGCCGCAATGACCAGGTCGCCACTGACTTCCGTCTCTGGGTCCGCGACCAATGCGATGCGGCCATTCAAGGGCTGACAGCTCTCATGGGCGCGTTTCTGGCGCAGGCTGAACAGGGGGCCGATTGGGTCATGCCCGGCTTCACCCATCTGCAAACCGCCCAGCCCGTCACGTGGGGCCACCACATGCTGGCCTATGTCGAGATGCTGTCGCGCGACCGTTCCCGCTTTGCCGATGCCCGCAAACGGATGAACGAATGCCCCCTCGGTGCCGCCGCCCTCGCCGGAACCTCCTTCCCCATCGACCGCCACATGACGGCCACCGCCCTTGGCTTCGACCGACCCACCGCCAACTCGCTTGACTCCGTCTCCGACCGCGACTTCGCCCTCGAATTCCTGTCGGCCAGCAGCATTTGCGCCATGCACCTCTCCCGCTTTGCCGAGGAACTGGTGATCTGGTCCTCGGCCCAATTCCGCTTTGTCCGCCTGTCCGACAAATGGACCACCGGGTCCTCAATCATGCCGCAAAAGAAAAACCCCGACGCCGCCGAACTTCTGCGCGCCAAACTGGGCCGCATTCTGGGCGCCACCGTCGCCCTTTTCACCGTCATGAAGGGTCTGGCGCTGACCTATTCCAAAGACATGCAAGAGGATAAAGAACAAGTCTTCGACGCCGCCGACACCCTGATGCTGTCCCTTGCCGCGATGACCGGCATGGTCAGTGACATGACCGCCAACCGCGCCGTTCTTGAAACCTCCGCCGCCTCGGGCTTCTCCACCGCCACTGACCTTGCCGATTGGCTGGTCCGCGCCCTTGGCCTGCCCTTCCGCGAGGCGCATCATGTCACAGGTTCCCTTGTCGCCCTGGCCGAGAAAAAGGGGTGCGACCTGCCCGATCTGTCCCTGTCCGAACTGACCTCCGCCCACCCCGGCATCACGCAAGAGGTTTATTCCGTTCTTGGCGTGCAAAACTCGGTCCGTTCGCGCAACTCCTATGGCGGAACCGCGCCGGATCAGGTGCGCGCCCAGATTGCCCGCTGGAAGGCTGAATTGGCCTGAGCTACCCCAAGCATACATTGGACCTGAGAATCATGCGTATCCTGACTGCCCTGTTGTTGTTTACTGTTATGACCGCTTGCACCGACCAGCACCTTGGCGCACACCTCAGCTTTGGTGACGGAGGGGTTTCAGTTTCGCCCACCCTCTCTGGCCGCGTCGGTGGCGCGTTGCTTTCAATCTCAGGATAATGCCATGAAACGTATTGCCGTCGCCGCGCTCCTCGCTCTCGCCGCTTGTGGCGTTGACGGCGCACCTCAGCCCCCGGCCGCTGGTAACGGCATGTCAGGGACCGTCACGATGGGCATTGGGAAAGACGGCGGTTGATCACAGCGCCTGTCAAAGAAGCGGCATCAGAATGCCCCTTTGCGAACTATCTGCCTCATCGCGCAGCCCTGTCAATTGCTTAACGCCCCACGAATGCTGTAGACCGCGAAAAGCAAAAGGACGCGCTATGGATCATTTTCTCTATCGGGACGGCACCTTGCATGCCGAAGATGTCGCCCTGACCGACATCGCCGCCACTGTCGGCACCCCCTTTTACTGCTATTCTGCCGCCACCCTGACCCGCCACTACAAGCTATTCTCCGAGGCTCTGGCCCCCCTCCCCCACCTTGTCTGCTTTGCCATCAAATCCCTGTCCAATATCGCCATCCTGAAACTGCTGGGCGATCTTGGCGCAGGCATGGATGTCGTCTCAATCGGTGAATACCACCGCGCCCGTGCGGCAGGTGTGCCCGGCAACCGCATCGTCTTTTCCGGGGTTGGAAAGACCCGCGACGAAATGCGCACGGCCCTTCTGGGCGGCATCCGCCAGTTCAATGTCGAAAGCGAACCCGAACTGCGCGCCCTGTCCCAGGTCGCCACCTCACTCGGCCTGACCGCCCCCATCACCCTGCGGGTCAACCCAGATGTTGACGCACGCACCCATGCCAAAATTGCGACAGGCAAGAAGGAAAACAAGTTCGGCATCCCCATCACCCGCGCCCCCGCGATCTATGCCGAAGCGGCCGCCCTGCCCGGTATCCAAGTCGTCGGCATCGACGTCCACATCGGCTCACAACTGACCGAGTTGGAACCCTTCGAACAAGCCTTCCAAAAAGTCGCCGACCTGACCGAACTGCTGCGGTCCCAAGGCCACACTATCACCCGGCTTGACCTTGGCGGCGGCCTTGGCATCCCCTATACTCGCTCGAATGACTCACCGCCCCTGCCACTGGACTACGGCGCGATGATCAAGCGCACCCTTGGGCACCTGGGTTGCGAAATCGAGATTGAACCCGGCCGCCTGATTTCCGGCAACTCGGGCATCCTCGTCTCCAAGGTCATCTACAACAAGCAAGGCGAGGGCCGCGACTTCCTGATCCTTGACGCCGCCATGAATGACCTCATTCGCCCGTCCATGTACGACGCCCATCACG
>CAMDHB010000393.1 GCA_945897655.1 Pseudorhodobacter antarcticus | reverse complement strand
CGGTGACGAAAGCAACTGCGTCGCCGCCGGTGTCACGGCCAAGCTCTGCGGCCCTTTGAAAGAAGCCCTGGGCCGGAAGGGACGAGCCGCGGGCGGTGACGAGGGCTGCGCGGAACGGGCTGTTCTGGGCGGCGTCCGCTTCCATCAATGCTTCAAGCGCCGTCGTGAGGCGGGCGATGGTGGCGGGGCCGGTGAGGCCAAGGTCGCGTGCGAGGGCGCCGTAGGTGGTGGTCTGGTTCAGCGCGGCCAATTCGGCCAGCCGCGCTGTCAGTTCTGCGATCATTCGTCGGATTGTTCGGCCACGCGGGCGACCGAGA
This sequence comes from Pseudorhodobacter antarcticus, assembly GCA_945897655.1. GTDB lineage: Bacteria > Pseudomonadota > Alphaproteobacteria > Rhodobacterales > Rhodobacteraceae > Stagnihabitans. The sequence continues at coordinate 3,149 of CAMDHB010000393.1, read as the reverse complement.
CGACCTCTTCGGATCCGCCGGTGTTCAGGACCTTGACCCCGCCCGCAGACCGCGAGCGGAAGCTGATTTGGGCCACGGGCACGCGGATGGATTGGCCTGTGGAGGTGGCGAGCATGATCTGGTCGGAGAGGTCGACCGGGAAGGAGGCGATCAGCTGGCCGCCGCGCATGGCCGAATCCATCGCCTTGACGCCCTGACCGCCGCGACCACGCACGGGGTAATCGTGGCTGGAGGACAGTTTGCCGGTGCCGGAGGTGGTGATGGTGAGGATGAGGTCTTCGGCGGCGGACATTTCGGCATAGCGTTCCGGGGAAAGCTGGCCTGCCTCAGGGGTGGCGGTGGCGGGATCTTCGTCATCCTCGGGGTCGTCAGCCAGCACTTCGTCGGGGACCCCTGCCATCAGGCGGCGCTGCTTGAGGTAGACCTCACGCTCGGCCGGGTCAGCCTCGAAATGGCGGATGACGGACATGGAGACGACGCGGTCACCTGAGGCCAAACGGATGCCGCGCACGCCGGTGGAGCCGCGTGATTTGAAGACGCGGATGTCGGTTGTGGGGAAGCGGATGGCGCGGCCGAGGGCGGTGACGAGCATCACATCATCGGTGTCGTCGCAGATGGCGGCGTTCACGAGGGTGACGCCGTCAGGCAGCTTCATGGCGATCTTGCCGTTGCGCTGGACGTTGGTGAAGTCGGAGAGGTCGTTTTGGCGGACATCGCCGTCAGAGGTGGCGAAGACGATTTGCAGGTTGTCCCAGGTGTCTTCTGGCGCGTCCACGGGCATCAGGGCGGCGATGGAGATGCCGGTTTCGATGGGCAGGATGTTGACGATGGCCTTGCCACGGGCCGTGCGGCCCGCGAGGGGCAGGCGCCAGGTTTTCAGTTTGTAGACGATGCCGTCGGTCGTGAAGAACAGGAGGGGCGTGTGGGTGTTGGCGACGAAGAGGGTGGTGACGACGTCATCCTGTTTGGTGGCCATCGAGGCGAGGCCCTTGCCGCCACGGTTCTGGGCGCGGAATTCGGCGAGCGGGGTGCGTTTGATGTAGCCGCCGGAGGTGATGGTGACGACCATATCCTCACGCTCGATCAGGTCTTCATCTTCCATATCGCCGGACCAATCGACAATCTCAGTGCGGCGGGGGACGGCGAACATCGCTTTAACTTCGCGCAACTCGTCGCTGATAATGGTCATGATGCGGTCGCGGGAGGAGAGGATGTCGAGGTAATCCTTGATCTTGGCGGCCAGTTCTTCAAGCTCGTCGGTGACTTCCTTGACGCCCAAAGCGGTCAGGCGTTGCAGGCGGAGTTCCAGAATGGCGCGGGCCTGAAGTTCCGACAGGTTATAGGTGCCGTCGTCATGGACGGTGTGGCTCGGGTCGTCGATCAGCTTGATATAGGCCAAAATGTCATGGGCGGGCCAGCGGCGGGTCATCAGTTTTTCGCGTGCTTCGGACGCATCGGCGGAGGCGCGGATGGTGCGGACGACTTCATCGACGTTGGAGACAGCGACGGCGAGGCCGCAGAGGATGTGGCTGCGTTCGCGGGCTTTCCGCAGTTCAAAGGCGGTGCGGCGGGCGACGATGTCTTCGCGGAAGGTGATGAAATGGGTGAGGAAATCCCGCAGGGTCAGCGTTTCGGGGCGGCCACCGTTCAGGGCCAGCATGTTGCAGGCGAAGGAGATCTGCATGGGGGAGAAGCGGTAAAGCTGGTTCAACACGACGTCGGGCGTCGCGTCGCGTTTCAGTTCGATGACCACGCGGACGCCGATCCGGTCGCTCTCGTCCTGGACATGGGCGATGCCTTCGATCTTTTTCTCGCGCACCTGTTCCGCGATGATTTCGATCATCCGGGCCTTGTTCACCTGATAAGGAACCTCGTCGATGATGATGGCGAAGCGGTCCTTGCGGATTTCCTCGATCCGAGTCTTGGCGCGGACGATGATGGAGCCGCGCCCCTCAAGATAGGCTTTGCGGGCGCCAGAGCGGCCTAGGATCGTGGCGCCGGTCGGGAAATCGGGGGCGGGGATGAAGTCCATCAGGGCTTCGGTGGAGAGGTCCGGGTTTTCGATCAGGGCCAGGGTGCCGTCGATCACTTCACCCAGGTTATGCGGCGGGATGCGGGTGGCCATGCCGACGGCGATGCCTTCCGCGCCGTTGACCAGCATGTTTGGGAAGCGGGCGGGCAGGACGGTGGGTTCACGGTCCTTGCCATCGTAATTGTCCTGAAAATCGACGGTTTCCTTGTCGATATCGGCGAGAAGGAAGGCGGCGGGCTTGTCCATGCGCACTTCGGTATAGCGCATGGCGGCGGCGGTATCGCCGTCCATCGAGCCGAAGTTGCCCTGGCCGTCCAAGAGTTTCAGGGACATGCTGAAGGGTTGGGCCATGCGGACGAGGGCGTCATAGATCGCTGAATCGCCGTGGGGGTGGTATTTGCCCATCGTATCACCCACGGGGCGGGCCGATTTGCGGTAGGGTTTGTCGTGCGTGTTGTTGGTTTCGTGCATCGCAAACAGGATGCGGCGGTGGACGGGTTTGAGGCCGTCGCGCAGATCGGGAATGGCGCGGGAGACGATGACCGACATGGCATAGTCAAGATAGGCCGTCTTCATCTCGGCCACGATGTCGATCTGGGGGCCGTGCGGGATGGGGGCGGTCTCGTCTGGGGTGTCGCTCAACTGGCGGCCTTTCTTGATGGATCAAGATATAGTTGAGGGGACCTTACACCATCCTGCATTTGGGGTGCAATGGGGGTGGGCAGGATGGTTTGGCAGCCCGGGATGTTTGGTGATAAAACGCTGTTTTTATTGAAAGAAAACTGATTTTTGGCGGAGTGAATTCAGGTTTGCGCGAAAGGAGGTCTGCATGCGCAGGACTAAGACGGAATTGATGTTGAAGGTGTATGGGCTTACGAGGGCACAGATTTTCTACCGAATGTCCGATTTACCTAGTGTTATCAATACTTTGGTCTGGCAGGGCAAGATTGAGGGGCAGTTGCATTGGGTGCGGTTCACCCAGCCCAAGCTGATTAGCCCCCGGGAATGGCGCAATGTGGTGGGGGAGTTGCGGTTGCAGTGAGGGCGACCAAATCTTTTCGAAAAGATTTGCAAATTCCTTCGAAGGAATTTGGTCCTATTTTGCCCGCATCACCAT
>CAMDHB010000392.1 GCA_945897655.1 Pseudorhodobacter antarcticus | reverse complement strand
CGCCGAGCCGATTTTTCGAAGAAATGGTCTTGCGCCAAACCTTTCCATCTGGTTAACAAAAAATCACAACCCTTTGATTTAGAATAACTTCTCGAAGTGTCCACATGTGGACACGCTAAAACGCCTTGAACGTCATCGTGGTCAAGGTCCGCACAATCCCCGGAATATCGAACAACTTGCCCGACAGATAATGCCCGACATCCGCCTCGTCCGGGACATAGACCTTGGCAATCAGATCATATTCCCCGCTGGTCGAATACAATTCACTCACCACCTCGCGGTCATAGATCGCCGTCGCCACCTCATAGGTCTTGCCCGGGGTGCAGCGGAACTGAACGAATACGCAAGCCATGATCTGTCTCCTTTTGCCCCACCCTATTCCGCCGCCGCCCCCTCCTGCAAGGCCAGCACGGGGGCCGCCTTCAGATCAGCAATCGTCAGCGCCCGCTTGGGCAGGGCCAGCCGGTTCCTGACCACCCAATGCAACCGCTTTTCCGCCCGCGTGATCGCCACATAGGCCAGCCGCTTCCACAAGGGCATGCCAGCCTCGCTCCGCCCAGCCTGCGCGGCGGCGAACAGATCCGGCGCAAAGACCTGCACATCTTCCCACTGCGACCCTTGCGCCTTGTGGATCGTCACCGCCGCCCCATGCAAGAACGCCGCGCCCATCCGCGCAGCGCTGGGGATGAATGGCTCCTCCTCACCCGGCCGTTCGATCTTGATGATCGACGCCGCCGAAACCTGCGGATCCTCAGCCCCCATCACATGAATGCGGGCAAAGCCGTCGCGCTGCCCAGGACCCAGGTAGATGACCTGCGCCCCCTTGATCAGCCCCCGCGCCTCCAGATCAATCCGCTTCTTGCGATGCTTCAACGGCAGTTCTATCCCGTCGCAAATCAACGGCTCCCCCGCCATCAGCGCATCCTCCGGCGCCCCATTCGCCGCCCGAAACGCCTGGATCAGCTTGATCCGCGTCACGTTACGCCACACCAACACAGGACTGCGCGCCATCAGATCGCAGTCCACCCTTTCAGCCCAGATCACCCGGTCGTCCCGCTGGGACGCGGCATGAACCATCGCTTCAAACTCCTCGAAGCTCAGGTTCTCATCGCCCAAGGCATGGGCTAGGTCCAGGATCGGGTTATCCTGAGTCTGTCGGTGGATGCGGTGCAGCACCAACCGTCGGCTGTCCGCCAGCTTGTCAAACACCATCGCGCCCGAATTACCCACCGGGGCCAGCTGTGCCGGATCGCCAAACAGCACAAGCGTCGGGAAAATCTCGCGCAGATCGTCCAGCTGGCGTTGATCGAGCATCGAACTTTCGTCCACGAAACCCACATCCAGCGGCTCCTCCCGCCGTTTCCATCCTTGGATGAAATCCGACCCCCGCAACCCCGCCGCCGCAAGCGCCCCGGGAATCGACGGCACTTGTTGATAAAAGGCAAAGGCCCGGTCCAGGGCCAGTTCCGTCAAGCCCTCGACCGCCGGGCGCGGTGCCTGCCCGGCCAGCCATTCAGCGATCTTTTCATACTGGGGGTCATAGACGGGGGTATAAAGAATGCGGTGAATCGTCGTCGCCGGAACCCCGCGCAGCCGCAAGACCGAGGCTGCCTTGTTGGTCGGTGCCAGCACCGCCAGCGTCCGCTTGTCCTTGCGCTTGCGCCCTTCGTAGTCGCCCGACACGATCTCGACCCCCGCCCCCTTGAGCGCGCGGTACAGGCTGGCGAGCAGCATGGTCTTGCCCGACCCCGCCTTGCCCACCACGGCCAACACGCTGGCACGGCCCTCAGCCTTGGGGGTCAGCGCGGCTTCCGCCAGATCGATGCCCATCGAAAACAATTCGGCCGCGACCCGGTCATATGCCTCGGCCTGGTCGTCGGAAAAAATCACCACATCGCTTGCCATGAGCGGACCATAGGCGAGCCTTGGGGCGCTGGCCAGAGCCGCAGGGTTCAGGTCTGGTGAAAACCACGCTGGTCAGCAGGTGTGTCCCCCCCGGTACTCTGGGCCGCTATTTCAATCGCCGCAATCTGCAACGCCTCGTCGGCCTTTGCCGCAAGTGCAGGCAGCCCATTGGCAAGGGCATAGGATTTCAGATCCTCCAGCACATCAAAAACCCAGTCGTGTCGCATGAAACCCCCAAATGCCCACGTAACCCCGGGCATCTCAGCATTCCATCAATTGGTTACAAAGTCGGAACACTTCACAACAATCTCGCGATGATCTGCCTAAAATCCGGCCCAAATCCGCCGTCGCGCACGGCAAAGCGGGGCAGAGCTGCCGCCCTGCCCCGCATTGGCCTAGTTGAAAGTGACTGTGCCGGTCGTGCAGACATTCACGCCGGTTTCCACGATTGGGGTACCATCCGACAGGACAGCCTTGAAATCAAAGGTGCAATAACCGCTGCCATCATCAAAGTTGATCGTCGTCGACATGCCCGGCGGCAGCACGCTGCTGCCCAGGATATCCTCTTCCCAGCTGTCCGACCCCGTGTTCGAACCGTAAAAGCGCGAGATCGTTTGCCCGGTATTGTTGGCGATCGTCACACGCCGATCCGCCGACACCGCCGTGGTGCCCCCGCCGCAGGATGCAAGTACCATCCCACTCAGCGCCAACCCAATGATTGCCCTTGAAAACATATGAAAGTCCTTTCGCTTTCCATCCGGATCCTCCGGATAGAGGCTAGGCTAGAATAGCCTTTTGCTCAAAGCAAATGATCACTCCAGTTCGTCCGTCACAGGCTCCAGCCGTTGCCGGATCGACGCAGCATAAAATTCCAGCCGCGCCTCTGCGCCCGGAACCGGGGTTAAATCCGATCGGATCAATTTCCGGGCCAGCAAAGGCGCCAATGCCTCGTCCACCGTCGCCTCAATGCCCGCTGGGGCAAGCTTGAACACTGCACCGGCCGCCTCCAGCTGGGTTATAAGGTCTTGCACGGCAACCGTCAGTTCGGCACGCGTGGTGGGCCCCGTCTGCAACGCAGCCACCACCAGGGGCACCGGCACCACAGGAACCACTTGGCTGATGGCAGCCATCAGATGCCGTCCCAGCGTCTCGATCGTCGCACCTTCGCGCTGGCCCATGAACGCGGCCAGCGAAACCGGGTCGCCAAAGGCCGCGGCCGCGGTGCCAAACCCCTTGAACCGCCGCAACAGCACCCGCACCGTGATGTTCAGCGCGCCAAAGACAATCCCAAAGGGGTTGGCCGGAAAGCGACGGTTGCCCTCTTGCGCAGCCTTGGTCAGAAGGCCATCCTCCAGCACACGGTCATAGGCTATGCCCACCGGCACAAACACAACATCCCGTCCACCCGGGCTGTAGCCTGCAACGATGTAGCTCAGCAATCCCAGTTTGGCTTCACCCACACGCCCGTCCAGACTTAGCCCGCCCTCCGGAAAAATCGCCTGCGTGATCCCTTCGGCCGTCGTCATCTGGACATAACGTGCCAGAACCTTGCGATACAGGGCAT